>CAZMNL010000066.1:0-10861 GCA_964567525.1 uncultured Anaerolineaceae bacterium | reverse complement strand
CTGCAAGAGTGGGGCATGGACCCCGCCATGCCGACAAGCTGGCGCTTCCAGAAGGATGTCGCGGGCAGCGGCGCGCTGGGCGATCTGGGTGCGCACATCATCGACCTGGCCCGCTTTCTGGTCGGCGAACCCAAACAGGTCATGGGCATGGCGAAAACCTGGTTCACCCAGAGGCCCGATGGCGCGGGCGGCATGGTCCCGGCGGATGTGGATGACGGGTTCGTTGCGCTGCTGGAATTTGAAGGTGACGCCCTGGGCACGGTCGAAGCGTCGCGCTTCTGCCAGGGCCGCAAGAACTACAACAGCTTTGAACTCAACGCCGAAAACGGCTCGATCCGCTTCAACCTGGAGCGCCTGAACGAGCTTGAGGTCTTCTGGAAAGACGACGAGCCAAAGGAAACCAGGGGCTTCCACAACGTGCTGATCTCTGAGGGCTATCATCCCTACTGGGAAAACTGGTGGCCGCACGGACACATGATCGGGTGGGAGCACAGCTTTGTGCATGAGTTCCACCACTACTTTAACGCCATCGTCAATGATGCGAGCGTGGCACCCTATGGGGCCACTTTCGAAGATGGCTACCGCAACGCCGTAATCTGCGATGCGATCCTGAATTCGGCGGGCAGCGGCCAGGCGGTCAGCATCAAGTACTAAGATGCCGATTTCCAGTAACATAAATTGCTAATGGATTCTCGTATACCGTGCCAATTGTGACGCCTTACACAAGCCCAATGGCATTCAAACAGCCTGTGAACAATCACAGGCTGTTTTGTTATTTTGTAGCACTGGAATTTACAAACTTAAGAAAGTAAAACAGTGAATCTAGAAATTAATCTTGTAAAGAAGTGTGGTACGTTGGTCATGCCAGTGTATCGCGTAAAGGGCTTGAATGCCTGCTGTGCTGCGGACAAAAACTACAAAATCCTTTATTTTATCTTCATCTTCGGGTGCGATTTTCTCCCGTAAATCAAGTTCGAAACAGTACACCGGTACCTATACTTGTTTCATAAAATTTACTTATTTCATTATAGCAGGTCAGGTGAATCCGATATTAACTTTCATAAAATTTTTATGGATCGCACAGCCGATTTGCAGTATTCTTATAAGCGAGGATGATGTGCGGCCAAACCCCAAAACGTTACAGCACAGCGGAACCATTCATCCCCTTTATCGTCCGACTCTAACCGCTGTTTTCGTCAGTTTATCTTGGAGGTCTGAAGCATGAACATCAAGAAATTCTTAGACCGTCTCAGAGCAATGTTTGCCCGGCTCGAAGTCGGCAACGCGTTGGCTGAGTACATGCCAACTATCGCCGGGGCTATGGTGGTGACTACCGTTGCCCTGGTCCAGGTAGGCGGCGGCGCAAAGCAGAGTTTCTGCAAAGTCACCGACGCGTTCGGCGATCCGCCAGTCAGTTGTGAAACCGATGCCGACAAACCCGGTGATGAAGGCGACCCCGGCGATGTTGACGACCCCGGTGGCCCTGGTGGCCCTGGTGACATCGAAGAACCTGCCGATCCCGAATGCGTGATCACCATCAGCAGCGCGGACGGCACCGACCCGTCGGACTGGAATACCCAATGGGACGGACAGCCCGATGTCCTCTTTGTAGAGGTGAGTGCGCTCCCCGAACCGGTTTCGTGGAGTCTCAAGCTGCGCTTCCCCACTGACCCCGATGGCAGTGAGGATGTCGAAATCGACACTGGCATGATCGAGGAAGACGGCACCTACGAGATCGTCTTGAACTATCCGCCTGCTGAAGAATGGAGCGGGCCGAGCACAGATGGTCAGGGCACCTACGAATCACACGCCACGCTGCATATTACCGATCCTTGCGGTGATGTGGGCTGGGACCGCTGGTTCAAGTCCGCGTGGGAAGCCGACCTCGGCATTGTTGTCGAACATGATGTTTCGCCCGTCACCACCGATGGCGAAACGCTGAACTACACCGTCACGGTCACGAACTACGGCCCGACCAACGCCCAGGTGTATGAAGGCCAGGGCACGGTCGTGAATCTGCCCATGCCCGAAGGCGTCTGGGTTGAAGACGTGTCCCCCAGCCAGGGCGAATGTGAACTGCAATGCGATTGGGGCGACACCGCCGGGATGATGGACGGTTCGAACCTGGCATCGGTCTTCTGCCCCAAGTGGCTGGTGGTCTGCGACCTGGGCGAAATGCCTTACATGGCAACGGCCACGATTGGCGTTGAGACAACCGTTTGGGACGTGGCGACCTGCGACCTGTACGCAGAAGGCAACGTCAGCGCGCCGCGCCCGCCCGATCCCAACCCCGCTAACGACTGGGACGACACCAGCCCGTTCTGCGAAATGGTTTGCGAGATAAACGTCATCGATCTGGTGCTGGTCGATGCTAAGACCGATAACGTGATTAGCGCCATCACCGATGGTATGGAAATCACCCTGACCGACGGCGACGAGATCACTATCGACGCCCAGGTATCCGGTTCCATCGGCAGCGTGGTGTTTGACGTGAACGGCAGCTACTTCAGCACCGAAAACGTAGCGCCTTACGCGATTGCCGGTGACAGCGGCGGCAACTATCACAAGTGGTCCGTCTCGGCGGGCAGCTACACCGTGACAGCCACCCCGTACAGCAGTTCCCATGGCGGCGGCGAGACATGCAGCTCGCGCACAGTCAACTTCACGATTGTGCAGCCGGAGGAAGAAGAAGACCCGACCGGTGAGATTTACGACCCCAACCAGCCGACCGGCGATCCGGAAGCCACCTGCCCGACCGGTTACGAGAGCCTGGTAGCCTATGATCACCTGGCTAAAGCGGGCCAACCGCAGTACGCGCTCCAGTGGAACAACGCATCCCGCGAGTCACACACCTATAACTTCGAACTCGGCGGCGACTGGGATACCGTGCTGGTCACACGCGGCGCGGTGGGCCACCCTGAAGAGAGCTGCCCCGAAGGAAGCCACAAGTATTGCAGTTGGCCGAACCAGATCAACGAACACTGGGCCATCGACATCAACGGTTCGCAAGTCGCGTTCTATCCTGACAACGGCGCGCTGGACCACGTATACCTGATCTACCCGGATGTACACCTGGGCGTGATGCCCGCCGGGTCGCACGAACTACGCATGTACCATGCCGGTCTGCTGGACGATCCCAAGTCGGGTAAGCCCAGTGTGGGCGCGTTTGTCCGCGTGTGTGTCGATAAGGGCGAAGAAGAAGAAGAAACTCCCGGTGGTTGGGATCGTTCCAGTGTGAATGTTGAAGGCTACTGCGACGTAGACAATGGCAATGCTGTGTTCACCGTTGAAAATACAGGCGACCCCGGCGAGGGCAATATGGAAGGCCCCGTCGAATGGCGCTTGTTTGAAAACGGTACACAGGTACAAACCGGCTCGCTGCAAATTGACGGCGGGGAAATCCAAGAAATGATCTTCCCTGGCATCGAAGGCAAGCTGCGTCTCGAAGTTGACCAGCGCCCCGGACATCCCGGCATGAGCCGTCCCAACGCTGAAGTTGAGGAATGCAGCGGCGGGGACGCTCCAGCCGAACAGACCGTCTGCATCGATCATGACCAGTTGGGTGTGGCGACGGACTTCAACACCTTCACGCTGGGCAACCACAACAGCCCCTGGGGTTCCGATACCGAAGGCCGCATGGCAGTGGGCGGTAACGCCACCATCGGTTCCTACAGCGTCGCCGACAAGCTTGATCCCGCCGAGGCCATCGGCCAGGACGTGCTGATCGTCGGCGGCGACCTGAACTTCTCCAACGGGCGCGTTTACTACGGTAATGCGGTCGTGGGCGGTACGAAAAACGTCAGCCAGAGCGCAACCATCGAAGGCGAACTGCTCTCCGGCAGCCCGATCAACTTTGGCTCGGCCAGCGCCAACCTCAAAGCCCTGTCAACCGTCTTCGCGGATGCCGAGGCCAACGGCACGACCACCTTGCTGTGGAGTACGCTCACGCTGGAAGGCAGCGACCCGCAGTTGAACGTGTTCGAGGTGACCAGCAGCCAACTGAACAGCATGTCCGGGATGGCGATCAATATCCCAAGCGGCTCAACGGCGCTGATCAATGTGACCGGCACCAACGTCACCTTCAAGGGCGTGGGGCAAAGCATCAACGGCCAGCAGGGTCCCAGCGCGCACGGCCAGGCGGTGCTCAACGACATCGCCAAAGTGATCTACAACTTCCCGAATGCCACGACGCTTTCCATTCCGTGGGGCGGCATCAATGGCGCTATACTGGCACCGAAGGCCAACGTGACCTTCAACTCTGGCGTCATCTGGGGCACGATGGTCAGCGGCTCCTTCGAGGGCCAGGGACAGCTCAATCATGTGCCGTTCCGGGGTTGTGTCCCCGCCATGACGTACTAGCCTACCGTAACTAACCAAAGCGACCTCCTGGGGATGCCCAGGAGGTCGCCCTCTTGCAATTCCGCAGCATCACAAAACCAGCGGACAGATTCTAAACCCATACCCCACCTAACGGATGCGGTTGGTCACGAAACGCAGTATAGTAGACCCAAAAACACACCGTGAGGACTATAATTATGACCAAACGCCAAACCCGTGTATGGTTGGCCGTGCTGCTCGCCCTGATGATCGCGGGCGTGCCTCTCCATGCGCAGCGCGCAGCGGCCCAGGATACCCCCTCGTGTGAGGACCTCTACGCACAAGCGGACGCTTTATTCCAGCAAGCCCAGGCCGCATTGGGCGAAGGAAACGTCCTTTCGGCCCTGTACCTGATCCAGGAAGGCGAAAACCTGATCACGCCCTGTATCCCGGAAGACACCGCGACCGGGTTGTTCGTGGCGGGCAGTGAAAACCGCTGGACCCCGGTTGAACGCGAGATTGACGGGGTTCCGATGGTGCAGGTTCCGGCGGGCTGTTTTCTGATGGGCAGTGAGGAAGGCGCGAGCGACGAACAACCGGTGCATGAAATATGCTTCGCCTTTCCTTACTGGATCGATAAAACCGAGGTCACGCGCGGGATGTACGCGCAGTGTGTGGCGACAGGTGCTTGCACCGGCGTGCCGGATAACGAGGTGTCCACGCGCGATTCGCAGCCGGTCACCCGTGTGACCTGGACCCAGGCCCAGGCTTACTGCACATGGCGCGGGCTGCAACTACCCACCGAAGCCGAATGGGAATATGCCGCGCGCGGCCCGGCGGGCTGGCTTTACCCCTGGGGCAGCATGTTCGAAAATGACAAAGCTGTCTACGGCCTCAATGCGGACGATGTGACCGCCGACGTGGGCAGCCGCCCGGATGGGGCTTCCTGGGTTGGGGCCGTGGATATGAGCGGCAATGTCGCCGAATGGGTGCGCTCGGTATACCGGCCCTATCCTTTTACGCATACGTCCGGCGATGAGAACGCGCTGCGCGTCGTGCGCGGGGGATCGTTTTACTACGCGCTGTCCAGCTATCTGACCGCCACGCACCGCGATCACTATACCCCCTCGTTCGAACGCGATAGTATCGGCTTCCGCTGTGGCCGTCCAAACGCCATGCAGCCCGCCCCAGAGGATAGCTGCGACGTGCGCATACAAAAAGCCCAGGCTCTGCTGGAAAATCAACAGGGCGCGCTGGAAATGGGCTATGTAAGTTATACCCTGCTGCTGTTGAATGATACCCGTGCCATGCTTGAGCCATGTATCGACAATACACGCTGGCAGCCGGTGGTCCGGTCCTTTGACGGCGTTAATATGGTCCAGGTCCCGGCAGGTTGCTTTATGATGGGGCAGGAGGGCGGTGTAGCAGATCTACAGCCCACACACGAAATTTGCTTCAGTGCCCCCTTCTGGATCGACGAAACCGAGGTCACGCGCGCAATGTACGCCCAGTGCGTTGAGGCGGGAGCCTGTGATCCGCCGCCGCCTTCTGAGTTTTCAGTGCGCGTCACGCAGCCGGTTAACCGCGTGACGTGGCTTCAGGCGCGCGATTACTGCGCTTGGCGCGAAGCCCGGCTGCCCACCGAAGCCGAGTGGGAATATGCCGCACGCGGTCCCAACAGCTTGCTGTATCCCTGGGGCGAGAGCTTTGGTGCGCGGCAGGCAGTCTATAACAACCGCGACAAAGGCACGGAAGATGTCGGCAGCCGTCCGGGGGGCGCGTCCTGGGTGGGCGCGCTGGATATGAGCGGTAACCTCGGTGAGTGGGTGAGCAGCATTTACAGCGGTTATCCCTACAACGCGGGCGACGGGCGCGAGAATCCCGACGATCTCAGCAGCCCGCGCGTGTGGCGCGGTGGCTCGTTCTTTGATTTCGACGATGAGATGCTGACCGCAGCGGTGCGCAAGCGCGCCAACCCAACCTACGAAAACCACAGTAACGGTTTTCGCTGTACACGGTCAAACTGACACGGAGTCTCCGAACATTGATCAACCGTGTGCCAATGCCGCGCAACCGTGCTAAGATGATATCAGAATGCCGGAATGGTTCGTATCTTACGCGGAGTACTAAAAATGCCTGAAAATATCAATAATGGCGACAGTTCCGACGCGCCCATCGAAGAACGGTTGCAAAACCTGATCGAGAACCTGTCTTCGTACATCGAATTCTATCACGGCGGTTCGGTGAAGCTCGTGTCGTTCGATGGCAAGATCGCGCGGGTTGAGCTGGGCGGCGCGTGCGAAGGCTGCCCGCTGTCGCTGAACACGCTGCATGGCTGGATTGCCGGGACCGTGCGCCAGTTCTTCCCCGATATCGTGGTTGAGGAAGCCGCACCGGAAAACTAATTCGGATCGACCACACCGTGCAATACCCGACGCTCTGCTGCCTGGCAGCAGGGCGTTGTTGTTTGTACGTCCGGTCACGGGTGGTCCCCGTTATACGCCAGGAGGGTGATTCGTTTCACCGCGACCCGGTGTATAATCACACTATCGGCCCGGCTTGCCGGGGATGCGTTGCAGTTGTGACAAAGGGGCGCGCCATGCTTGATACTGTGATCATCGGGGCGGTAGTTTTATTTTTTGCGTTTATCTTCGCTGCTGGATTGCGCGCCATGCGGCGCGACCGCCGCGCAGTGGGGCTGATGGCGCATTTGCAGGCACAGGGCGAGTCGCTGTTCACGCACTATCCCCAGGGCGACCGCTACCAGATCACGCAGGTCAATGTGCGCCGCGAGCGTTGGAAGCCCTATGTCTTGGATGTCAGCCGTGACGCCATCACCGTATACGATATTGCGCCGGAACTCAACCGGCGCTTTGTTTTGGACCCGGTTGATCTGCGCTGGTTCGGTCGCCCGAAGAAGTACACTTCCGGCACGAACGAAATCTGGCTGCACGCCGAGATCGATCACCGTTGGTGGCTGCTGCGTTTGCAGCTCTCGCGCGGCAAAATGCAGGAACTCGTGCGCGCCCTCAAGCACATCAGCACACCGGAGCTGGTGACGGCCTATCGCCGCCGCCGCCCATACATCCACGCCGAACCGGTGCGCGCGCGCCCGGCCAAGCAGGATATGCTCGGCGCGTGGACGCTGGAAAGCCCGGTCAGCCTGTACCTGATGCCGCTGTACCTCGTGGTGCTGCGCGGGGCGTCTATCGTGCGCGTGATCCCGCTGGCGGAGATACAGAACGTCGCGGCGATCAAGCGGCTTGATCGCCCGCGCGGGGATGGGCTGGTGCGCTTCGAACTGGGCGAAGAACAGGTCGCCTTCGCGCTGCCGATGTACCGCACCTATGCCGGCCTGATCGCCGAAGCTGCGCGCCGCACGCTCGAAGACCCGGTCCGCTGGGAACGCAAGAAGAAAAAGTCCGAGGGTGACTGGTGGGCGGATGAGGATGATTTTGACGAAGATATGTTGGATGACGACCGCTATATCGCGGGGATGCCCGGTTACGATGGCGAACTGTGGGACGCCGCGCGCACCGATGCGCTGACCCAGCCGGTGGACGAACCACTGCCGGACTACAGCGCCCACGAGGCTCAGGATGACGAGGATCGCGGCTCGTTCCGTATAAGTCGATAGACATCACACGCGGTAACAGCCTGTAGAGGAGATTCCCCCCATGCGTATCTTTGTTCGTCTGATCACGGTTCTGCTGGTGGCGGCGCTGGTTTTGCCACTGGGCAGCACGGCAGCGCAGGGACCGGGCACGAATCCCGATCCTGGCAGTATCGGCGATAACTTTTATCCCTCACTCGGTAACAGCGGTTATGACGCGCGGCACTATGATCTCGACCTGATTGTCGATGTCAAGCAGAACGCGTTGGCGGGTACAGCCACGATCACCGCGCTGGCCCTGGAAGAACTACGCACCTTCCACCTGGACTTTGCCGGGCTGTCGGTGGATGATGTGGCGATCAACGGCACGGCAGTGGACTGGGACTACAAATCACACGAGTTGATCGCGATCCCGCTGCTGCCCGTGCCCGCTGACCGGGAATTCACTGTTACCGTCGAATACAGCGGTTATCCGAGCGGAGTTGAGATGACCGCGATCCCGTTCCTGATCGGCTGGGTGAACTACGGCGACGGCGTGTTCGTTGCCAGCGAACCGGGCGGGGCCGCAAGCTGGTACCCGGTCAACGATCACCCGCTGGACAAGGCCACCTACACGATTCGCGTCACCGTGCCGGAACCGTATGTTGTGGCGTCCAACGGCGTGCTGACCGACACGATCAACGCGAACGGCGCGATCACTTACGTGTGGGAGATGCGCCAGCCGATGGCGAGCTACCTGGCAACAGTGAACATTGGCGCATTCGAGCGTTACGAGGAAACCGGGCCGGGCGGCTTGCTGATCCGGAACTACTTCCCGCCCCGGATCGCCGAGGCCGCCCAGGTCGAATTCGCGCGCACAGCGGATATGATCGCGTATTTCGAGTCGGTCTTCGGCCCGTACCCGTTTGATGCTTACGGCGTGGTCGTCTCTGAGGCTAACTTCAGTTTTGCGCTGGAAACCCAGACGCTCTCGCTGTTTTCGCGCGCCTGGATCAGTGGCACGGGCGCAGCCGAGGAAACCGTCGCGCATGAACTCGCGCATCAGTGGTTCGGCAATGACGTGAGTCTCAGCCAGTGGCATGATATGTGGCTGAATGAGGGTTTCGCGGTGTATGCCTCGTGGCTGTGGTTCGAGCATGATCGCGGCGCGCAGGTGCTCGACCAGATCGTGCGGCGGACGTACTCCGCCATCGCCGAAGACCAGATGACATTTGTCTTTCAGTTGAGCAAACAAAACCTGATGGACGCATTGGCGACGCTGCCGCTGGGCGAGATGGCGTATTCAGCCAGCGCCGCCGCCGACCTCACGCGCCTGTTGCTGCAAGACAGTGTCACGGCGGACGATCTCGAAGCGTTCATTGCCGGTTTCCCGGCGGAAGATATCGGCGGACGCGAACTCGAACTGCTGCTGCTGAGCCTGCCGTTTGACCAGGCGATCCTGAACGCGGTGGCGCTGGACGACTTCCGCGCGCTGCTTGGATTCAATGACGTGGTGGTGCGCCACGATTACCAGATTCCCGCCAGCCGCTATCGCGCGCCCGGCAACGTGCCGCCCGATGACCTGTTCAATCGCGGCGTGTACCAGCGCGGCGCTCTGGCGCTTCATGCGCTGCGCCTGCGCGTGGGTGATGCCGCCTTCTTCGAGATTCTGCGCACGTACTACGAACGTTTCGCAGGGGGCAACGCGACGATCCCCGACTTCATCGTGCTGGCGCAAGAAATCAGCGGCGAGGACCTGGAAACGTTCTTCGATGCGTGGCTCTACGCGGCAGACCTGCCCGATATCCCCGAAATGGACCTGAGCGTACCGGCGTTTTAGGCCGGTCCGATTGGGGCACTTTTATTCATCGCGTGGCGGGATGCGGCTCATGGCGTATTCCGCCAGCGCCGTGATCGTCAGGCTCGGATTTACGCCGGGGTTGGCGGGCATGATCGAACCATCGACCACGTACAGCCCCGGATAGTTGAATACCTCGCAGTTGAGGTCAACCACGCCATCCTCGGCGCTGCGTCCTATCGCGCACCCGCCCAGGATATGCGCGGTGGTGGGCATGTTCAGCAGGCTTTTGGGTTCTGTTGCAAAGAATGGTGACCAAAATCATATATTGAGCGCGTGAATCTGACCTTCAGACAATGCATTGCCGCCCTGGGCAGGTAAACCTGGTCGCTGGTTTCCGAACAGCAGTTGCTCTATCACGCGGAGTGGTTTCGGCTTTACTACCATTTGGCGCGTCCGCATGAATCGTTGCGCGAACCAATCCCCGGTTTGAGGAGCAAGTACCGCGACCGCACACCGGCCATGGCCCTCGGCATCACTGACCGCGTGATGACCGTGGGCGACATTCTGCGCACGCCGCTGATCCCTATCGCGGCGTAGTTTGTGCTGCCCGGTGCGCCAAATCCGGGCAAACTGTACAGTCCCTCGCGCCGCAGCAGATCACCAATTTCTCCCGGCTTGGTGCAAGCCTCCGCTTCGGCGACGATCTGGCGTTTGTAGGCTGCCCTGAACCGGCGACGAGCCGCACGCGGCACGACTTCCGGGTCAGGGGTGTTGATCGGCGTTCTACCATTCTGCTTGCTGTTGCTTGTATTCGTCATGTTCCTTGCTCCTCTACTCTCGGCATCCTACACTAATTTGTTGAGTAGAGTTGTCCAATCCATTTTGACACAGAAGGCCAAGGGGGCATTCCAGATTGGGGGCAGAATTTTTTCACCACAGAGAACACGGAGAAATTATGGGAGAAAACTCTGAGAAAACACGGGACGGTTTGCAGCCGCGTTCACGGAACAGTGACCCTCTGGCAGTCTCTTTTTTCCCTTAAAAATCTCTGTGTCCTCCGTGTACTCTGTGGTGCATCTTTTTGCCCCGAATTTGAAACGCACCCTCCGCATTCCAGATTGGGGGCAGAATTTTTTCACCACAGAGAACAC
>CAZMNL010000065.1:0-10902 GCA_964567525.1 uncultured Anaerolineaceae bacterium | reverse complement strand
CGATGCGCGGATCACTGGCCATGTGCGTGGCAAGTTACGCGATCCTGCTCAACGCGATCATCAACCAGCCGCAAGTCGGGATTCTGGGCGTGGGCGCGATCAAAAAGCGCGTGGTCGTGACCGCCGAAGACGCTATCGCTGTGCGCCCGATGGTTTACCTGTCATTCACCTTCGATCACCGCGTGCTGGATGGTGCGTCAGCGGACTGGTTCGCGGCGGAGATCGTCGATCTGCTGGAAAACTGGCAATAAGCGCTTGGCAACTCGGCTGACAGCCGGTAGAGTCGGGCCTGAATAGACGAAGATTGTACATGGCGGCGCGTTTTGCGCCGCCATCCAGTTATTGCGGAGCAGTCCTGTTGAGCATTGGTGACGCCATCACCATTTTTAGTACGCGCTTTCTGGGCATGTTCATTGAAGCAGTCCCGTTCCTGCTGCTGGGCACGCTGGCTTCGGGCCTGATCGAAGCGTTCATCAACCAGGATGATGTTGCGCGTTTTGTGCCGCGTAACCCGCTGCTGGCCGCGCTCGCGGGCGGTGTCATGGGGTTTGCATTCCCGGTGTGTGAGTGCGGGGTGGTCCCGGTGGCGCGGCGGCTGTACCGTAAGGGGCTGCCGACTCCGGTCGGGATCACGTTCCTGCTGGCGTCGCCGGTGATCAACCCGATTGTGATCGCCAGCACATATGCCGCCTTCCACGCACGCGCGATGGAGATTGTTTACCTGCGTGTCGCCATTGCGTTCGCGGTGGCGGTGATCATTGGCCTGCTGTTTTCGCTGCAAAAACGCCCGGACCGCCTGCTGCGCGAACCGGTTTCCGCACCGGGCGATGTGCTTACGCTGGCTGTCCCCGGCGCGCTCTCGCTGGCCCCGGTGGTGATAAATCCGCACGCCGGGACCCCGGTAAAACGCATGGCGTTTCTGCCGGGAATGCGGCGCGCGCTGACACTGGCCGGGGAAGAGTTCTTCGAGATGGGGCGCTACCTGGTCATCGGCGCGATGCTGGCGGCCAGCCTGCGCCTGCTGGTGACTCAGGACCAACTGGAAACGCTGGCAACTAACCCGGTGAACTCGGTGCTGGTAATGCAGGCATTGGCGTTTATCCTGTCGATTTGCAGCACGACGGATGCTTTCGTCGCCCTGGGGTTTGCCAATACGTTTACAACGGGTTCTATCCTGGGCTTTCTGACCTTCGGGCCAATGGTCGATGTCAAAAGCACGCTGCTGTACCTGGGCGTATTTCAGCGGCGGGTCGTGCTTTATCTGATCGTGTTGTCGTTTCTGCTGACGGCGCTGGCCTCGATCTGGATCAATCTGAATGTCAGATTCTGAGAGGGCAAGATGACCACCCTGCAACGCTGGACACAGGCGATCATTGCCGGGGCCATGGGCGTATACCTCGTGGGGACGCTCGTTTCCGGGACGATCACCAACTATATCGCCGTTAAGTTCACCTGGCTGACCTGGATCGCCGCTGGAATTCTGCTGCTGCTGGCCGGGATAATGGCGCTTACGTTGATCGCGCAGATGCTCGGCAAACCGGCCCCGGCGCACGATCACGATCACGCACATGATCATGTCCCGCACGATCACCACCACGCGCACACCTCACGGGGAACGTGGCGCGGCTGGATCGGGTTGGGCATTGTCGCGCTTCCGGTTATGTTCGGCGTGCTGGTGCCTTCCCAGCCACTCGGCAGCCGCGCGGTGGACAGCCCGATCACCAGCGACTTCAGCAGCATCAGCGCCGCAAGCGCCGCCACGCGCCTCGATATCGCGCCGCAGAACCGTACAATCCTCGATTGGATCAACGTGTTTACGACAGCCCGTGACCCTGAAGCGTTGCGTGGACAGCCAGCGGAAGTGGTGGGGTTCGTCTATCGTGATGCCCGCATACTCGGCGAGGCGGACCGGTTTATGGTGGCGCGGTTCGTGATGAGCTGCTGCGCGGCGGATGCTCAGGCGATTGGTTTGGTCGTCTACTCGGATGACGCCGCCGCGCTGCGCGAAGATAGCTGGGTGCGCGTGCGAGGCACGATTGAGATCGGCGAATTCGATGGCGTGCTGGTCCCCTCGATTGTCGTCGATGACCAGGGCATCGAGACTATCGATCAACCGCAGAATCCTTATCTTTACCCATAGGAATGCCCATGACCGGTTTACAGACCACGCTGCGCGACAGCATCCGGCGGCTGCAACTTGACCGCTTCGATCTCATTGTGCTGGCCTTCATCGTCGGGATTCTCGCCGTCACGGGCATCGTGATCGCGGCGGGCGAGCATGTGGGCGTTTATGTCGTTGAGGATGGTTACGGACCTACAGGGATCGTGGGCGGCTCAAGTACCGTCCGCATCCAATTTTCAGAGGCGATGGCGACCCGGTCGGTGATCGATCATTTTCGGATCGCGCCGGATGTACCCGGTGATTTTTCATGGTTCGGGCAGTCCACCCTGCTATTCACGCCGCACCAAGTGCTGCAAGCCGGGCAGACGTACACCGTCACCATCACTGCGGGCGCGCGGTCCGCACAGCGCAAGACAGCCCTGCAAACGGATTTTAGCTGGTCGTTCAGTGTGCAACTGCCGCGCGTGGTTTTCCTGGCTCCGTCAGATACACTCGTGCGCAACCTGTACCGTACCGACCTGCAAACCGGCGCAGTTGAGCAGCTTACCACGTCCGAGTACGGGATCGAAGACTTCGCCGTCAGCCCCAACGGCGGCGAAATCGCGTACTCTCAGGCGGACCCGGACGGGACGATCAATCTCTGGCTGCTCGATCTGGCCGATCAGCGCGCGCGCCCATTGACCAACTGTATTGAGGCGCGCTGCTATGCGCCGTCCTGGAAACCGGACGGCACGCAGATCGCCTACCAGCGCGAGGATCACAACCGGGGAACAGGGCTAACTGCGCGATCCAGCCGCGCCTGGGTGGTTGACCTGGCGACGCTGCAAACCCAGCTTTTGTTTGCAGATGCGCAAATCCTGGGCGAACACCCATCCTGGTCCCCCGATGGACAGGCGATTGCCATTTTTGACCCGGCCCTGCCCGGCATCCGTATTCACAACTTCGCCACCGGCAGCGATACCGTGATTGATACCATCCAGAGCGCTACCGGCTGGTGGTCGCCGAACGGTCAAAAACTGGTGTACCCGGTGCTGGCACGCGGCGCAGCGGGCACACAGTTTTACACCCATCTGGAAATGGCCGCGCTGGACAGCGACCTGCTGACACGTATCAGCACGCTGGACGCTGCGCCGGTTGAAGACGGTGAAGCGGTATGGTCCCCCAACGGTCAGCGGTTAGCCATCACGCGGATTTACCTGGACGAACGCTACACGCCCGGCAAACAAATCTACTTACTGGACCTGGAAACCGGGCAGGCGGAAGCGCTCGTCGTGGATGCGGACTATTTCCATGCTGCGCTGCATTGGGATGCTGCCGGTCAGCGGCTTGTCTTCCAGCGTTACCCTCTGCACCAGCCCGACGCCGTGCCGGAAGTCTGGACGTATGATCTGCATACCGGCCAGCTCCAACAACGTGCCACCAATGCGATGATGCCGCAGTGGATACCATAAGCCGCGCGATCACGGAACGGATAAGCCTATGTCAGACACCGTTTTTCGGCTGCTGCCCCGCCTGTTGATCTTGCTGATTCTGCCCGTAGGCGGGATTATCGCCGCTGTGCTGATCGTACTCAATGACAGCGCACCGGGCGACGATCCCGCCGCGCCTGTCGCCGCCTATCCCACGCCGCCGCCGGTGACGTTCATCCCGCCCACGCTGCGCCCTACCGTGCCCGCGACAATCCCCCCCGCACAAGAGAGCATCATCGGCGCGCATCTGCCCGATATCACGCTGACAGCGTTGGATGGGGGAAGCATTGACCTGCACGATTTAGAGGGCGACATCATCTTTCTGAACTTCTGGGCGACGTGGTGCGTACCCTGCCAGGAAGAAATGCCCGCGCTCCAGGCGTTGGAAGATGAACAGCACGCGCAGGGGGTGCGCGTCGTCGGCGTTACCGATCCGACGGCGGGGCAGACCGAAGAAGATATCCGCGCTTTTTTGGAACGCTATGATATCACGTTCGCGGTGGGACTGTCTGCGGAGATCGCGCTTTACCAGCAGTTCGGCGTCGCGCAGATTCCGATCACGTTTATCATTGACCGCCAGGGAACGGTACGCTTCCGGCATATCGGCGTGCTGAATGCCAGCGATATTGTGCTCTACCTGGCTGAACTTCAATAGCGCGGACATAAAACCCCGCGAACAGGCTGTTCACGGGGTTGGTCTTCGCGCGGAGAAAGCGGATCAATCGGAGCGCGCGCACCGGAAGCCGGTGCTGTGGTTTTCATAGGTTGGGTTGGCGCGCTTGCGCACCACCGTTGTCAGCATATCGTCGTCAATGTCCAGGAACGACCCGCCGCGCCACACGCGCGGACTGCTGAGATCGCCGGGATTCTCCCGCCCATCATTGGCGGCGAAGGGATAATCGCTGTAGATGCTGCTGACCCATTCGCCGACATTGCCGCTCATGTCCAGCGCGCCCACCCAGGACGCGCCACTGGGACGGCTGCCGACATCCTCCGTGCCCTTGAGACGGTTGTTATACACCACCTGCCGGACACCGAAGCTGATCCCCCAGGGATACAGCAGGTTATTGGGGCCGCGCGCGGCATATTCCCACTCGGCCTCGGTGGGCAAGCGGGCCTCGCGCCACGCGCAGTATTCGCCCGCCTGGAGCCACGTCACGCGGTTGATGGGCTGTGCGCCGCGTACCGAATACTCGGATGGCAGCGTGGGTGTACAGGCCCCTGCCGTGACACATTCCGCGTACATATCGCGCGTGACCTCGGTTTCGTCGAGCCAGAACGACCGGTCAAAACAGAGTTCGTGGGCCGGTTGTTCGTCACTTGCACCCGCATCGCGTCCCATCGTGAAACAACCCGCCGGAACCTGCACCATGTCTACATCATTGATCTGTTCAACCACCGGGGTCCAGCGCGCATTGTCGATACAGGGTTGAATCAGGTCGCGGGCATCATCCAGCAATAACAGCGAATAGCTGATGGCACCATTTTCCAGGGTGATTTGAAGGTCTGAGATCAGGAACAGGGCTTTTTCGGTGCGCACCTCGCAGCTATCTTCCAGCGCGGGCTGCACGACCGTTGGACGTGCGCAGCGGAAACCAATGCTTTCGCGTTCAAAGGAAGGCGTGTAGTTCTCGCGGCGTGTCGTGTTCAGATAACTGGACAACGCAAGGTAGAACGATCCGCCGCGCACCACGCGCGGGGCATCTTCAAGGCCGGTCGTGGGAACAAACGGATAAGGCCGGTAAACCGAGCGCACCCACTCGGCAACATTGCCACTCATGTCAACCGCTCCAACCCAGGATGCCCCCTGCGGACGACTGCCCACATCGGCGGTGACACCCTCGGAATTAAAGCTGTAAACCACATTACTGCCCTCGAACTGGTTCCCCCAGGGAAAAGCCCAGCCCGCCGGTCCGCGCGCGGCATATTCCCATTCGGCTTCGGTGGGCAGTTCCAGCCCGCGCCACGCACAGTAATCACGTGCCTGGAACCATGTCACACGGGTAATCGGCTGTGTGTCGCGCGTGGAGACCTGCGCTTCAGATGTGCGTGTGCATTCCCCCGCCTCAACACATTCCGCGTACATCCCGCGCGTGACCTCGGTTTTATCGAGCCAATACGGGAACTGGAAGCAAATCTCGTGTACGGGTTCTTCATTGGGCAAGCCTTCTGCACTGCCCATCAAGAAGCAGCCGCCCGGAACCTGCACCATCAAGACCCCATCGATAACACGCTCGACCGGGTTCCACTGGTTCGCCTGGCCTACGGTGAAGATGCCGGTTGAGGGCGCTTCCACGACGCACGGGGCCAGCATGTCTTCGATTTGCTGTATGATCTGCATGGCGGAGATGATATTATTCTGTTCCAGTGCCGCCTGCGCTTCAACTCGCAGTTGCTCTGCCTGCTCAAGGCGCTCGTCACAGGTCAGCGGCGGGTCCTGGGCCGCGGCGGGGCGTAGATGGACCGGCACGCTCACCACGACAAGCATAAACAACAGCGCAAGCCTTACAAAAATCTGGTTTCCTCTCATCCTTTTTTTCCTAACATAAAAAGGGAGTCCCTGACGAGACGCCCTGCATAGTCGTGATATCCACTTGATGCCGGTGAGTACCGGGCGGGGCATACCCCCGCCCGGCTTTACACAGCATAGGTTAGTTCGTGTCGCTGACGCAGACGGCCACCCACGCGCCGACGCTTGGTTTGGTCGTGTCGATCGGTTCGTCGAGCAAACCAGCGTGGTAGATGCGGATCTCGTGCGTACCGGCGGACAGCACACCTGCCTGCGCATCCGGATAGATCATGTACACGTGATCCAGCGCGTAGTTATCGGGGTTGAAGGCCACGCGCTCGCCGTCGATGTTCACCGCCCAGTGTTCATTCCCCTGGTTCGGCTTGGCACAGTGCGTGCTTGAACCCTCAGGGCAGCCCAATTCGGGGTGACCCACCGCGCCGCGCATCAGCAGCACCGTGTCCCAGTCACCGGCCAGGCTGAAGGTGTGCGTGTGCGACTCGCGCGAAGCAACGCCGAACTGCAATGCACGGCCCAGGTTTGAAGGCGTGGCGTAGTAATCGTACTCGGCGATCAGAGTCGGGTGTGAGGTCGGGCATTCGGCATACGGGTCACCGTAAGGCTGATCCGGGTCCCAGACACCACCATCTTCTTCGGGGCCTTCCTTCACAATCGTGAAGTTGACGGTACGGGCGGCACAGGTTTCACCCTGGCCGTTCATCGCGTCGTAGGGCTTGACGGTCAGCGAGTAGCTGCCAGCAGCCACCGACCACGGCTTGTAGTCACCACCGCTGTCACCCGCCAGCGCATAGGGCGCGTAGTTTTCGGTCGAGAATTTCGTGCCGTTCAGATCAAACACCACGCTGCCAACATCGCCGGATACCTTAGCGACCACGTTGATCTCGTCACCAGCTTGCATCGTGATTTCCATGCCATTGGTGAGCGGGCCAATCTCGGTATCGGTCACGGCGTTGACCAGGACGATCTCGTTCACGCTCATATCGCAGATCACGCTGCTTTCGCACCAGGGGTCGGTATTGGCGACGTTGTTAGCGAGATTGGGATCAACCGGGCGTGCCGAGCTTACGGCGCTTTCAGCAAACAGGTCACAGCTTGCGACGCTGCCCACCGTGGTTTCAACTTCAATCGTGGCGGATGCGCCGTAGGCGAGTGCGCCCAGATCACAGGCGATTTCGGTGTCGCATTCACCCTGGCTGGGGTTCACGCTGACCACATTCACATCGCCAGGAACCGGCAGGTTCACGACCACACCCTGGCCTTCGAAGACTTCCGCGTTATTCGGGCCGTAGTTGGTCACCACGACCGTATACTTCAGCGTTTCGCCGTCGGCGGTCACGGGCGAAACATCGTGGCTGATGTCAATGCCAACGTCCGCTGACCAGACTTCTTTGTACCAGCGATCCCAGCCCACGTCACCGCACGGTTCGGTGATGTTCAGGGTGGCGTGCGCTTCATACGTGCCATAACCATCTGTGCTTACCGGTCCCCATTCGCCTTCGGACGGGTAGTTAAGCGTGATCTGATACGTGCCGACTTCGCTGATCACGCCGCTGTCGATCTCGGTATCAGCGCTATCGGGGTCGGTGGGGAACCGCAGCTTCAGACTCCAGTCAAGCGGTTCATCCAGTTCGGCGACCTCCACCGTCAGGACATCGGGATTGCCATCCCATTCGGTGTTCCAGTCGTCAGGATTGGTGCCCGCCGCGCTGCTGATCGTGATGACGCAAGTCGCATCGGGGTCTTCGAAGTCACCAGGACCGCCGGGAGTATCGCCGTCTTCACCGGGATTTTCCGCGGTTTCGTCGGGAGTATCGGCGTCTTCGACGCAGGTATCGGGCAGATCGCCGAAAGCGTCGCTGACCTTACAATAGCTGTTCTTCACACCGCCGCCTAACAGGACCAGTGAAACGGTGGTCAACACCATTGCACCGGCGATAGTCGGCATATATTCGGCCAATGCCTGCCCGCTTTCGCGCCGGGCAAACATTTTCATGATACGAGTCATGAGTTTACGGATGTTCATGCTAAGCCTCCACCAACAAATGGACGGAAATGATAGCAGCAGAATATGTGATTGACCGGGATGAAATCAATTCTGCTGTGTGATGTCGAACGTTTGCGGCGCACAAAAAGTCATCCCTATATCCCCCATCCTCATTCTATAATAGATTAAGTAGCCTGAACAAATTGTGAATATTTTGTGAAGGTTAATAAGCGCCTCGCCTGAATGTAAAATTCACTGCGTAAAATTTATGAGTTTTGTATACACCGGATATGTTGTGGAAATGTGGTGTGCCATATCACGTACCGGACATGTAGAGTTTTTAAGCAGCAAAAAATAACCTTTGGCGAGGATCAGAATTTACATATATCACAATTATAGAGCAAACGGGGGTTTTGATAAGTAGATAAATTGTACTACTCAGCAGAAAATTTTCGCCGTGACATCCGTACCAAATTGGACCAATGTGTATCAATGGATCATTTTGAGGTTCAGAAATGCGTAGCTATCTGTAATATCCCTGCTGAGCGAATCACATAGATTTTCCCAGCAGGGATTATGAAATGTCAAGTTTTTCTTAACGCTGCACGCGCCCGGACGCATCGCCCCCGGCGAGACGTTTGACCTCATCGACGGTCACGAGATTCACGTCCCCCAGGACCGAGTGCTTGAGACACGACGCCGCGACCGCGAAGTTCAGCGCGTCCTCGTCCGCCATGCCGGTATGCAGCCCGTAGATCAGCCCGGCAGCGAACGAATCACCGCCGCCCACACGGTCCACGATATCGGTGATATCGTAGCGGCGGCTGACTATGAACGACTCGCCGTTATACAGGCACGCCGACCACCCGTTATGGCTGGCGCTGTAGCTCTCGCGCAGCGTGATCGCCTGGTAGCGCAGATTGGGGAAGGTTGCGAACATTTTCTGCGCCAGCGCCTTGTAACGCTCGGTATCCAGCGCGCCGGACTCGACCGCGTGTTCCCAGTCGCCCTCGGTCACGCTGACGCCTAACGAACGCTGGCAGTCTTCCTCGTTGGCGATACCCACGTCCACATACTGCACCAACTCGCGCATGACTTCCTGCGCGGTTTTGCCGTACTGCCACAACTTCTTGCGGAAGTTGTAGTCACACGATATCGTCAGGCCGCGCGATCTGGCGGTCTGCACCGCGTGCAGCGAGAGTTCGGCGGCGCTGGCACTGATCGCGGGCGTGATGCCGGTGATGTGCAGCCACGCCGCGCCGTCAAAAATCCCGTCCCAGTCGAAATCACCGGGCGCTGCGGTCGAGATTGACGCATAGGCGCGGTCGTATACGACGTTGGAGGGCCGCTGGTTCGCGCCCGCTTCCAGGAAGTAAATGCCCATACGTTCGCCACCGCGCGCGATGAACGACGTATCGACACCGTAGCCGCGCAGGAAGCGCACACACGCATCACCGACCGGATTCTTTGGCAGCGCCGTTACGAACGCGATATCCAGCCCGAACTGCGCCAGCGACAGCGCGACATTCCCTTCGCCGCCGCCGAAGCTCGCTTCAAAACTCGGCGATTGGAAGAACCGCTCGAAGCCGGGCGACTTCAGCCGCAGCATGATCTCGCCCAGAGTAATCACACGTCCAGCCATGTTAACCGTCATCCTCTCACATCGCGCACAATCGCGCGCGCGTCCTGCACAAGCTGCGTGATGGTGTCAAACGCACCGTCCGCGATCAGTTTCTTGCTGACGATCCAGCTTCCGCCGCAGGCATGGACCATTGGCAGCCGCAGGTAGTCGGCCAGGTTGCCCGCGCTGATGCCGCCGGTCGGGATGAACTTCACCCCCACGAACGGTCCCCCAATCGCTTTCAGCATCGGGATGCCGCCCCCGGCCTCCGCCGGGAAAAACTTGAGCACTTCCAGGCCCTTCGCCAGCGCCATTGTGATCTCGGTGGGTGTCATCACGCCGGGCGTGATGGGGACATCGTGCGCGAGACACCAATCTACCACTCCGGCATCAAACCCCGGCGAGACGATGTACTTTGCCCCGGCATTGACGGCCTGCTCCGCCTGCGGCACAGAAATCACCGTGCCCGCGCCGACGAGCATATCGGGGAACGCTGCCGCCATGTTACGGATCGCGTCCTCGGCGGCAGCGGTGCGGAACGTGATCTCGGCGCACGGCAGCCCGCCCGCGATCAGCGCCTCGCCCAGTTTCACGGCGTCCCGTGCGTCGTCAATGGCAACCACCGGGACCAGGCCCAGGTC
The DNA here is from genome assembly GCA_964567525.1 of uncultured Anaerolineaceae bacterium. Taxonomy (GTDB): domain Bacteria; phylum Chloroflexota; class Anaerolineae; order Aggregatilineales; family Aggregatilineaceae; genus CAYRNY01. The sequence goes on along the minus strand of CAZMNL010000065.1, from coordinate 535 downwards.
GCCAAGCTGTTTTAAGCGTGTATCCATCGCATCACGTCCTTACCGCGCCAGCCACCCACCGTCAACCGGGACAATCGCGCCTTGCATGTAGTCCGACGCCGCCGACGCCAGGAACACGGCAATGCCCTTGAGATCGTCCGGTTGGCCCCACTTGCCCGCCGGGATGCGATCCAGGATCGCCTTGTTGCGGGCCTGGTCGGCGCGCAGCGGGGCGGTGTTGTCGGTCGCCATGTAGCCCGGTGCAATCGCATTCACGTTGATGTTGTGCGACGCCCATTCATTCGCCAGCGCGCGCGTCAGACCGGCGACGGCGCTCTTGGCGGCGGTATACGACGGCACCAGGATACCACCCTGGTATGAGAGCATCGACGCGATATTGATGATCTTGCCGCCGCCCTGGGCATCCATTACGCGCCCGGCAGCCTGCGAAAGGAAGAACAGCGCACGCAGGTTGATATCGATCACGTCGTCCCAGTCTTGCTCGCTGAACTCCAGCGCGGGCGCGCGCCGGATAATCCCGGCGTTGTTGACCAGG
>CAZMNL010000064.1:0-10904 GCA_964567525.1 uncultured Anaerolineaceae bacterium | reverse complement strand
TGATCGACATGCTCAGCACCCTGAACCGTGATCGTCTGCGCCCCGTCCAGGCTGTTGACGCGCCCGGTGAGGTGGATGGTGTCGCCGTCGAGCGTGGCATAGGCTGACACGGGTAGACGACAGCCCGCCTCTAAATGCTGCAAAAATGTGCGCTCCGCCGTGACCGCGATCCGGGTGGGGCGGTCGTCCAGCGCGGCCAGCAGCGCGCGGGTTTGCTCATCGTCCGCGCGGCACTGCACCGCGACCGCGCCCTGCGCTGGGGCCGGTAACATGATGGCGCTGTCCAGCACCTCGCTGATCACGTCGCCCCGGTCGAGGCGTTGCAACCCGGCGACGGCCAGCACAATCGCGTCATACGGTCCGGCGGGATCGTGCGCTTTGTCCAGGCGAGTATTGACATTACCGCGCAGATTTTCGGTTTTGAGGTCGGGACGGTAGGCGCGCAGTTGGGCGCGGCGGCGTAAGCTGCTCGTGCCAACGGTGGCCCCGTCCGGCAGCGCGGCGAGCGTGTGCCCGCCCCGGCTGATCAGTGCGTCGAACGGGTTGGCGCGCGGCATGATCGCGCCCAGTGTAAAGACAATGGGCATTTCAGTGGGCAGGTCCTTCAGGCTGTGGACCGCCAGATCGATGTCACCCGCCAGCAGTGCCGCTTCGAGTTCCTGCGTAAACACACCCTTACCGCCGATCTCCGGCAGCGCCTTATCAAGAATACGGTCGCCAGTGGTGGTCATGTGAATGATGTCAATGTCCAGGCCGGGGTGGTGGGCGTGCAGTTGATCGCGCACATAGTGCGTCTGCCACAGCGCAAGCTGGCTGCGGCGGGGTCCAATGCGTAGTCGTGTCATCGCTATACGGCGTCTTCCAGTTCGAACAGTTCGCGCACGACGGCGGCGATATAGGCGCCATCTTCGTCGTTCGCGCGTGCTTTCAGGTTGCGGGTCAGGTGGTGCAGCATCTTATTCATCAGGCGGTGGCTGAACTGATCGATCAGTTCGCGCTGGACCTCGCACTCAGACGGCAGCCGGTTGTAGACGCGCGCAAGTTCCGCCTGCCGAAGTTGCTCCGCGTGCTCGCGTAGCTGTCGGATGGTAGGCACGACCGCGCGCGACTGGTAATCGGCCCAGAACACCGCGAACTCCTCAGCGATGATCTGCTCAACGGCGGGGATATGCGCCTGCCGTTCGCTGAGATTTTCTTCGATCACGGTTTCCAGGTCGTCCATGTCGTGCAGGTGGACGTTGGGAATATCATCGACATCGGGTTCGACATCGCGCGGGACGGCGATATCCACGATGCACAGCGGACGATCCGGGCGTGCGGCCATGATCGGTTCGATATCCGCGCGTGCCAGGATCGTGAACGGGGCGCTTGAGGTGGTGAACAGCACATCGGCAGCGGCGAGCGCCTCTTTCAGTTCGGTGATCGGGCGTGCATGAATACGCCATTGCTCCGCCAGCCCGCGCGCATTTTCGAATGTGCGGCTGACCAATGTTACGTTAGCCGCGCCGCGAAGCGCCAGGCCCTTGACAATCGTCTGGGCCATTTCGCCGGACCCGATGATCACGATGTCACGATCGCGCAGGCCGCCGGTGATTTTTTCCGCGCGCGTGATGCCCAGCGAACTGACCGACGCGGACCCGCCACTGATGTATGTTTCGGTGCGGGCGCGCTTGGCGGCGTGGATGGCGGAACGGAACAGCAGCGAGAGCGCATGTCCCACCGCGTCGTGACGGTGCGCGTGCTCGTAGGCGTGGGTGATCTGGCCGAGAATCTGCGGCTCGCCCAGCGCCATCGACTCGAGTCCGCAGCTTACGCGGTAAAGATGTGCAATCGCATCCTGGCCGGACCAGCTAACCGTATAATCCACCACGTCCTGGGGCGTGATACCCCGGCAGGCCAGCAGATCGCCCCACAGACGCTCCATGTGTCCCGGCGCGCGCACGTGGGCGTAGAGTTCCAGCCGGTTACAGGTGCTCAGGATCACGGCTTCAATGTCCTGGTGCGCGGCGAGCCATTGAGCCTGCTGCTGTTCAGTCAGGCTAAGTCGCTCCCGGATTGAAAGCGGGGTGTTGTGATGGCTGACACTCCGGCAGTGAAACATGCGCGCCTCATTTCCCATCCGCATTTGATACGCGATCATAGAATTCGATCACACTTACCTGGACAATATTGAAAACCTGGTTCAGTTTGCGCAGGATGCGCAGTTGGGCGTCGTTTTCAAGCTGCACCATCTGCGGCATTTGCAGCGCCACCTCGGTCATTGTGTCGCGAAAAAAGGTGGTCGCTTCCAGGCTTTGAGCAGCAGACAACCCGACTGACACGCAGTTCTGCGCGTAGCGCGTGGCGATGCTGCGCGCTTCGAGCAGCAGGCCTCGCTCGTCATCCGGCGCGGAAATATGCTGCATCAGCAGCGCCATCAAGCGCCGCCCTAACTCGCGCTTTTCGCCGCGGTGTTCCTCGTCAAAGGCGGTGAGCCAGTGCGGTTCGGGCTGGTTGACAAGCCGCTGGCGGGTTTCGACCAGTGCGAAGTCAGCCCAGGCGCGCTCCTCATGATCGGTCGGCAGCGTGTCAGCGGATGTAAACATAATGGTTTGTTCAGGTGGTGGTAAATCTGGGATAGCGGGGCGTTTGATATGCGCGCGCAGGTCCGCTTCGAGAAACCGGCGGTGTCCCCCCGGCGTGACCTGTACGGGAATATCACCGTTATCCGCCCAGCGGCGTAGTGTTGTCGGGTGTATGCCTAACAATTCAGCCGCTTGTGAAAGAGTCAACCATTTTTCGTTGGGTGCGGTCATGATGCGATTGAAAACCTATCGATATTGAATGAAACACTCACCATTATATTTTGACATAAACAATCTATGCAAACCTGCACAATGCTCATTTTTCAAGGGTGACAAAAGGCACTTGAAATTATACATAATTTGGTGTCAAATCAATTTTAGTAGCTTTTGCATAGTTTTGCTAACTTTTGAGGGCGATAACCAATGACCTATCCACCACCCCGCCTGGTATTCTGGGAAACCACCGCCGGCTGTAACCTGCGCTGCATCCACTGCCGCCGGATCGAAGTCGCTGACCAACTGACTCCTCAAGACCTGACCACTGAGGAAGCCTTCCGGTTTGTGGATCAGCTCGCCGAAATTGGCGCGCCGGTGCTGGTGCTTTCCGGCGGGGAACCCTTAATGCGCCCGGACATTTTCGAGATCGCGCGTTACGCCACCGACGCCGGGCTGCCGGTCGCGCTGGCAACCAATGGGACCCAGATTGATGACGCGGTGGCCGCGCGCATCAAGGACAGCGGCATCAAGCGCGTCAGCATTTCGTTTGACGGTGCAGACGCCGAAACCCACGACGCTTTTCGCGGGCTGTCCGGCTCGTTCGATGCGGCCATACGCGGTTTTAAGGCGCTGCGCGCGGTCGGACTGCCGGTGCAGATCAATACCACCGTCGCCAAACACAACCAGGCGCAGCTTGAGGGCGTGCTGCAAATGGCGAAGGACCTGGATGCTATCGCGCTGCACCTGTTCCTGCTGGTCCCGGTGGGCTGCGGGGTGGAAATCGCCGAGGATCAGATGGTCAGCGCGGCGGACTACGAGCGTATCCTGAACTGGATGTACGACATGGAAGTGACCGAAACCGACTTGCAGTTCAAGGCCACGTGCGCGCCGCATTACTTCCGCGTGATGAACCAGCGCCGCGCCCAGGACCGCCGCAACGGTATTCAGCGCAACCTGCCCGCCAGCCATCACCGCCAGGTACACGGGCACAACAGTCATCCACAAGAGCACCCGCACGCCGCCAGCCACGCCGCGAAGGGCGGCGATCACCCCCACGCACATAAGATGCATGCTGCTACTAAAGGCTGCCTGGCAGGGACCGGGGTAGGGTTCGTGTCGCATCGTGGAGAAGTATTCCCCTGCGGTTATCTGCCGGTCGAGGCGGGCAACATTCGTCAGCAGACGTTCGGCGAGGTGTGGCAGGACAGCGCGTTGTTTGCTGAAATGCGGGATGAAGACCTGCTCGAAGGCAAGTGCGGGGCGTGCCAGTTCAAATCACTGTGCAGCGGATGCCGCGCGCGCGCTTACGGTGTGACCGGTAATTATCTCGCCGAAGAACCGTTCTGCGCCTATGACCCGGAAACGCGCACGGTTGATGTGGAAGGTGTGGGACCGGCCCGCACCACGCTGCGTATTCTGCCGAAATCGTAGGCGAGAGCGTATTGCTCGCCGTGTTTGCCGGGCGCGTTGCGGTGGGCGCGATCATAGACGGTGGTTCCTGGGTCGGCTGGGCCGGGGGGTGAGTCTGCGTAACAGTCGCCGCCCCGCTGGTGGGAGCGAACACCGGCACGCTGGACGGAATCACGGTGGCTGTTGCCCGGTACACGCCCGGATTGCCTGATCGCTTTCTCCGGCCCGCATCTGCCGTAGGATTTCTCGCACTTCCATGATATCTTTGCTCCTGTTTCTCATGTAGCCTTCCTTCAGTGTGTTCTCTGACGTCACTGTCGAAGGCTACTTGATTCTCAGGAAAATCCCCACTCCCCGACCCGCCACTGGCACATCGCCATCCGATCACCGGTGGCACATTATCGCACGTTTAATGCCCGAAAGCTGAGGTGGTTGATTTATGCCGAATCATGTCGTAATATTGGCGCGGCTGGCAGACGGGTTAGGCTTCACCATGAGGGGTTGAAATAGTGAGCTATCCCACATTTTCCGTTTGTATTCCCAATTATAACTATGGGCGATTTATCGGCGAGACGATTCAGAGCGTTCTGGACCAAACTTATCCGCATTTTGAAATTATCATTGCCGATAACGCTTCCACCGATAACTCGATGGAAGTTATCACCCGCTTTAACGATCCCCGTATTCGAGTTTACCAGAATAATTTCAACATTGGCTTTGCCCCTAACCTACAACGTGTGACGCAGTATGCGCGCCATGACTTCATTAACCTGTTGTCATCCGATGACCTGATGAAGCCTGATGCGTTGCAAACTTACGCCGAGATCATCCAGGAATTGGGTGCAGATGCGCGGCGCACGGTCTTGTATTCCCAGGCCGAAGGGTTTATTTCGCAGGGACCCGTCACGTCCATCATTCGCAAAGCCGACGATGGCTTCTATTTTTCCGATTTTCCCGTTACGGGGCAGACCGACCCCACGCCGTACTATCGTTACGAGGCACGCACTGTATATGCGGATGCACTGCGCCGTTTGAAGTCCTTCGCACCGTTTTTGACAACCGTCTATGCGCGCGAACTGTGGGTCGCAGTCGATGGTTACAACGCCGTCCGCACGATTGGGCCGGACAAGTTCTTTAACTTCAAGCTCTTATCGCAGATGCCGGTGGTGATCTATGTGCCGCGCCCGCTGTTCCGGTACCGCATCTTTGAGTCGGACAACCGCGCTGCGAAATATCGCACCTTAAAGCAGCCGTTGGATGATTACCTCTATACGATTGAATACCGCGACGAGCAGCTTGTGGAATTGGGCTTAACCCGTCAAGACCTTGTAGACACGCTCATTGACCGGGTTTGCCTTAAAGCGGGGTTGAGTCGCCTGGGATATGGAAATTACCCCCAGGCATTCCGGTTGTATGCGTTCGCATTGGCGAGTTATCCGGGAACGGCGCTGCGAAATGCCAATTTCTATGCGCTGTCCGCTGCCCTGCTATCCGGGCCGCTGGCGACCATCATCGCGCCACTTGTCAGGCGTCTCTATCATCGTTTCGTCACAAAACGCACACGCTAATGCGTTGTTGTCCTGTCTGGGTTAATCGGTGGATCACATGAACCAAAACGTATTGACTATAAGAGGCACAAAAGAGCTTCTCGCCCTGAGTCTGACTCTGGCGGCTGTCGTGGCGCTCTATTTTGCCAGCGTATTCACATCGTGGAGTATCTGGCAACTTGGCGTGGTGCTGGTGGTGATGCCGGTGCTGGGGCTTTTTATTGCCCGCGACCCCTATTTGGGGTTAGGCATCATGCTGGGGCTGGAAATGTTGGTTAGTGTGCTGCCCGATGTGCCATTCGCCACATCAGCGGTATCGCTGATGGGTGGCTTAACCCTGGGGGCGTATTGGCTGCATCTTGCCAATGGTGACGCCCATAAGCCGGCAAGCCGTCCTCAACAGACATCCAGACTGTATGCGATCACGCTGGCGTTTCTGATTTGGATGATGGCGAGCAATGTCGAAGCCGCTTTTGGACTGAACAGCGGCTCCCGTTGGATCATGACTTACCTGCAATTGTTTGTATTGATCTGGTTGGCAAACCAATTGTTTACTACACCCGGACGCTTGCGCTTTGCAATGCTCAGCTTTGCTTTTGCTGCGGTGATTTCGGCCATCTCTGGCATCAATGATGTTTTGTTGTCTCAGGGCAGCAGTCAGTCCGGTGATTTCAGTATGCTGCGTTCGCAAGGAACCGGCGAGTCGATCAACCTCATATCGCGTTATTATGTAGTCGCGCTGGTGTACCTGTATTACTTTTTGAACTGGAACAAGCACCGCGGTATGCGTGTATTATATACGGTGGGCATTGTGCTTCTGGTTGCAGGCGTCTATACCACAAGTTCCCGTACAGGTATTCTTCTGTTGATCATCACCGTGTTATTTATCAGTCTGCGTTGGGCGGTGAGCATCCGACAAGTTGGGATCATCAGCTTGGTCCTGGCGTTCTTACTGGTGCTTAACTTTCTGCCGGGACAGGTCGCACAAATCCAGGAACGTTTCTTCGAAGAACAGGGTGAGAGCAGTGTCGAAGAAAATGTTCGCCAGGATTTGTGGGCTACCGCGCTTGAAGTCTCTACTGAAAACCCAATCGGTGGGATTGGAGTCGGGCAATTCGCCCAGATGAATCGCTACAGGGTGGGTGCGCACAACGGCTATCTGTCGGTCCTGGTCGAAACGGGCATTCCGGGCTTTGTGCTGTTTGCCGGTATGATCGTCGTATCCCTGCGGGGATACGCCCGGATTATTTTCAGCAAGGAGTACATCGAGCAGCACCCGGCATACCGCGAACTGGTGATCGCGTGTGGGCTGGGTTTCGTGATCATGTTGTTGGGAATGTTCACGAAAGATGATCATTACGACAAGATGTTGTGGCTCAGTATGGGGATAGGTACGTTGTTCGCTTCCGGCAGGATGCTCGAAGCGCCCGCCGAGCCTGTGCCGGGCCAAATGCTGCCTCAGGAGCCAGCATGACGGTAGCTCTGCGGCGTCGTGTAACGGTGTATACGCAGCTTGCGCGACGTGCGGTTGCGATGGCGCGCGGCGAGAGTTACTGGCACGTTCCCCAGGGACCGGGTAAGGTGTTTGTTCCAGGGGAGTTGCGCGGTTATTTCAATGACCTCACGGGGAAAACTGAGTGGCGCGGCGCTTGTGATCAAGATGGCATCCCGATTGAGCAGCAACGAACAAAAGCATTTGTATATCATCCGATTACGATTTTTCAGAAAGCATTGGGGCACTGGGATTGCTTCATCGTTGATGAACACCTTAACGCTTCACATTACGCGGACTTTCTGACACTCTGTGAGTGGGCGTTGATTCATCAAGATGCGCGTGGCGGGTGGCGCATTCCCTTTCTGGTTGATAACCCACTGTTTCTCACACATTATTCTGCAATGGCACAGGGTCAGGCCGCTTCTACGTTAGCGCGAGCCTATGCGCATACCAGTGAATCAGCTTTTCTGCTGGCAGCCAAACAAGCTATAAAACTGATGTTGGAGCCTGTGACGCAAGGCGGGACTGCGCACGCCTACGAAAACGGAATTGTGTTAGAGGAATATGCTACCAAGCCATTTCGCACGGTGCTCAACGGATGGATTTTTGCGCTTTATGGCCTGTATGACGTGCTTTGCGCAGATGATGATCCGGCACTCAATTCAGCCCTGCAAACTGTGCTCGGTACGCTTGTAGCCGCGCTGCCCCGGTACGACGCCGGTTTTTGGTCCTGGTACGACTCAGCACGCAGCATCGCCTCGCCGTTTTACCACGCGCTGCATATCGCCCAGCTTGACGTTTTACAGCGTACTTTTTCCACTCACGCAGACGTTTTTCAACAGGTGCGCGCGACCTTTGAATGGCAGGCCGCGTCCGGCTTCAACCGCAAACGCGCGGTTGCCCTGAAAGTGTACCAGAAGCTACGCCATCCCCCCGCATTCGTCAAACGCTAACGCAGGTCTGCCGCCTCAATCCTGCCAGCTTTTCCAATATGCTGACAGATCCATGTCCAAAAGCTCGGTGAGCTGCGCGTTCTCTTTGCGATAGTAGCGTTTCAGCATCTCATAGGTTGCCGGAGTCATTGAGATACGCTTTCCGGCATTGAGTTGACGGAATATACGGTCGATCTGGATCAATACATTGCTGAGCTGCACCCGCGAGCGCCCTATGGTTTGCTTGTCCGCGTTATCCATAACCGGCAGCCGCGCGCGCATGAACCAGCGTTTGTTGCCAAAGTTGCGCACTAACTGGTTATACATTAACTGGAGTTTCAGGCTGCGTGGATATACAGTTTTATTGCTCCACCGGGGCAGAGACTTAACGTCCAAATGAGCCGTTACGCCCAGAAATCGGCAGAGTTCATCGACTGTAGACTGCATATCCTTAATAAACTGTTCGAACAAGATCACGCGAATATTCTCGCGCGGGAACAGGTCAAAGTAGGTTTGTAATTGTTGTTGGTACAACCCCCGCTGTAGAATGTTTTCCGGCGCATATTGCAGCGTATGTTCGAAGGTGTAAACAGTCCGGCGAGTTTGTACGAGATGCCAGTAATGCGAGTAGGCGCGCACCACAGGATCGCGGATCAGAAAGATGAGTTGTGTATCAGGCTGTAGATCGGCGATACGATGCGCAGCATTGTTTGAGGCCAGATAGGTTGTGGAATGCTCCCCGATGATCTGATCCGCGCGCGCATCCTGAAAAAACTCGGCATACCATGTAAGATAACGCTCGAAATCACGCTCATAGTCGAAAAATGACCATTGGCGCTTGCGCTCCCAATACACAAAAAAATCCGGATGCTGATTGATGTCGTCGATGTCGAAGAAGAAGAGTTCCCTTGGCGGAATAAAAATGGCATCATGACCGGACAACAGGTGATGCAGTGACGTGGTAGCACATTTTTGCGCACCACCAATGATAAAGTCAGGCAAGTGATGGTTGTCAAGTTTCACGGCGAAAACTCTTTCGTTATTTGTAACGCAAGGTAACGATCACCGGGCGGTGATCCGAACTCAGGTTCGGACCGACCCGCGCGCCAGTCACCTCAAAAGCAGAATCCACGAACACGTAATCCAGGCGTATGACCGGGAAGGGCAGTGGGTTGAGTCCCCAGGTGAAACCCGGTCCTGTACCTGCTGCGCGAAAAGCATCCTGCATATCGCGGGTTACATCCTGGTAGATGGTAGAGTGCTCGCTCAGGTTGAAGTCCCCCGCGATGATGAACGGCAGCGCTTCAGCGCGCAGCCTATCCAGCAGGTACGCGATCTGGTCGTTGCGTGTGTCTTCGTTATAACTCACCGGTGACAGGTCCGGCGTCGAGAGCCGCACGCCGTATACGGCAATCTCATTGCCAGACGGCAGCGCCAGCACCGCGCGAATCAACTCGCGTCCCTTTTCCCCCCTGGAAAGGGTATCGGTATCCTGCTCCACAATGAGATACCGCGAAAACAGGATCGACTTCTCAAAGTACAGCACGTGCGGCAGTTCTGCGGTCAAACGGTCCAGCGGTGTACGCACCGCGTTAGCATATGAGACTTCCTGGAATACGATCACATCCGGCTCTTGAGCGAGCAGCCAGTCTACCACGCTGTCAACCTGCCGGTTGCCCGTATACAGGTTGAAGGTGATGAGCGTCAATTCCTCGCCCGCATTGCTTGCCTGCGACGACCGCGGGAACATGGGAACCACCAGCCACAGCGCGGTGATCGCTGTCAGGACCAGCGCGGGCAGGACGGTGTAACTTTTGCGCAGCAACAGCGCGACAGGCACCGCGATCAGCAGCGGCACATGCAGCCAGAACGCAAATGTGTTAAGCAGTGCCAACGGTCCACTGGTAACGTCATCCCAGAGCAGCCGCGCGCCCAGGTAAAGGGTCAAACATGCGAAATATGTGCTGACGACGATCATCAGTACGGTATTGATCCGTTTGCTTAAGCGCGACATGCGGCGATCTGTTGGCATACGAAATCCACCTGTTCTTCTTGCATGACACTGGAAAACGGCAGCGCTAACGATACATCCCCGGCGTATTCGGTGCGGGGTAGGTTGCCACGCTGCCAACCGAGATCGTGATAAAACGGCTGCAAATGAATCGGTGTGAAATAAGGCCGCGAGGGAATCCCCCGTTCTCGCAGGTTGTCCATTAACGTATTGCGGTCAATGCCCGCGCCGCAGCGGATCACGTAGACAAACCAGCTCATGCGGGTGGTGTTGGGGTGGATGAACGGTTTTTCGATCCCGTCGATTTCGTCAATACGTTTGCTATACCACGCGGCGACCTGGGCGCGTTTCGCCAGCAGTTCTTCGATGCGCGCAAGCTGCACCAATCCCAGGGCGGCGCTCATCTCGTCCATGCGATAATTATAGCCAAGCCGGGTATGGTTCAGCCATGCGTCGAACACATCGCGGCCCTGGTTGCGCAGGCTGTGGTACAGGTTGGCCCAGTCTGCGCGGTCCGTGACGATCATCCCACCTTCGCCGGTCGTCATCTGCTTGTTAGGGTAAAACGCGAATACGGCAGCGTCGCCCAACGTCCCGGTTTTACGCCCCTTGTATTCCGCGCCGAGCGCTTCGCACGCATCCTCGATCACGACCAGGTTATGCCGCCGCGCAAGCTCTAGAATCGGGTCCATATCGGCGGGCTGCCCGAAGGCATGGACCGGCAGGATC
>CAZMNL010000063.1:1585-11009 GCA_964567525.1 uncultured Anaerolineaceae bacterium | reverse complement strand
GCCCGACAAACAGTTTCAGGATGAGCTGCTCACTCGTTTGCAGTGCATTGACGACATCCGGCTGGGCAGCGGCGGGCAGTTCCGCGCCAGCAGCACGACGGAATTTGTGGTCGGTCCGGCGGGCGAGTCCGACGTAGAACTGCTGAGCACCTCGGCCTATCTGCACCAACAGTTGGGGTTAGCGCGCGTGTACTTCTCGGCCTTTAACCCGGTGCCGGATACCCCGCTTGACAACCATCCCGCTACCTCTGATACGCGCCGCATTCGCCTGTACCAGGCCAGTTTTCTGCTGCGTGACTACGGTTTCGATGTCGAGGAATTCCCCTTTATGCCGGATGGCAACCTGCCGCTGGATGTGGACCCGAAGCGTGCCTGGGCCGATCAAAACCTGGTCAACGCGCCCATTGAGATCAACACGGCGGATATGCCCGCCCTGATGCGTGTGCCGGGGATTGGCCGCAAAAGCGCCGCGCGCATCATCCAGGCACGGCAGCAGGGGCGGCTGCGCAGCCTGCACGATTTGCGCGCGTTGGGGGTTCCCCATGTGGGACGGATGGAGGCGTATGTGTTGATCGACGGCAAACGCCCACTGCGGCAGCAGCGCCTGTTTTAAGGCCGTGCCCTGATCATCCCCGCATTTTGTCGGGCGCGCTCCAGGTCGTTACAATGGGGGCCTGTGAGACTTTGGATTAACGAACGGACTGAATACCCATGCCGATAGATCAATTCGTAGCCCAGGTACGCGCGCGCGGCGAACGCCTGACGATCCAGCGCCGGCTGGTGATCGAGGTGCTGTGCGAACACCATGATCACCTGGCGGTACATGATATCCAGCAAATGCTCGCGGACCAGGGTTACGCGCTGAGCGAAACGACCGTGTACCGTATCTTGCAGTGGCTCAAAGACCTGGGATTGGTTTCGCAAACGGACCTCGGCCAGAGTGGGATCGTCTACCAGGTGATCAGCGAGCGCCCGCACCACCACCTGGTATGTCTGAACTGCGGGCGGATCATCGATATCGATGATCGCGTGCTGGCCCCGCTGCGTGAGGTATTGAAACAGGACTATGACTTTGAGCCGCGCATCGATCACATGGCGTTTTTTGGCGTGTGCGGGGCGTGCCGCCAGGACGAGGCGTGATAGGCTGCGGCGGCGCGTCATGTAAACGCGGCCCTGACGACGGTTGACACGTTATCTTCGCCCGCTACAATAGGCGGCGCGTTCCGGTTGTGCAGACGTTTGTTTGTCAGGTTTAGGAATCATCCATGTCAGTTTATGATACGAAGCTCTCTGCGGAAGCGGCATCCGGCCTCTCTCAGGATGCGCTCGACGATGCCGGTATTATCCTGATCGAACCACAGCACGGTTGGATCAATCTCGGCCTGCGCGAGTTGTGGCTGTACCGCGAGCTGATGTATTTCTTCATCTGGCGCGATATCAAGGTGCGTTACAAGCAAACGCTGCTCGGTGCGGCCTGGGCGATTCTCCAGCCGGTGTTCACCATGATCGTGTTCAGCATCTTCTTTGGTCAGTTGGCGAAGATTCCCTCTGACGGGATTCCCTACCCGATTTTCAGTTACACCGCGCTGCTGCCCTGGACCTTTTTTGCGACCGGCTTATCCAGCGCGGCGCGCAGCGTCGTGCGCGATGCCAACCTTGTCAAAAAGGTCTATTTCCCGCGCCTGATCGTGCCGGTTTCCGGCGTAGTCGGCGGGCTGCCGGATTTCCTGCTGGCGTTTGTCGTCTTGCTGGGCATGATGGTGTACTACAATCTGTATCCTACCGCGCTGTCGCTGCTGTGGCTGCCGGTCTTTCTGCTGCTGGCGCTGATCACGTCGCTGGGGGTCGGGCTGTGGCTCTCGGCGATGAACGCGCAGTACCGCGACGTGAGCTATATCGTGCCGTTCCTGGTGCAGTTCTGGATGTACATCACGCCGGTCGTGTACCCGTCGAGCCTGCTCGACCAACCCTGGCGCACGATCTACGGCCTGAACCCGATGGTCGGCGTGGTGGAGGGTTTCCGCTGGGCACTGCTGGGCAAAGGCAGCGCCCCCGGATTGATGATCGCGGTATCCGCTGTGACCGCGATCCTGCTGCTGGTCAGCGGCGCGTATTACTTCCGGCGCATGGAGCGCACATTCGCAGACGTAGTGTAGGAACAGGGAACCCATGCCAGACCGTCCCCCCATGCCGCCCGGTGCCGCGATTCAGGTGCATCATCTGGGCAAAAAATACCGCATTGGCGCGCTGCAAACCGGTGATAAGACGCTCAGCGAAGTGCTGACCGATACGTTAAAACGCCCGGTGCGCATCGCGCGCACGCTGCGGCGCGGTAAGCGCGCATTAGATTCCGAGCGTGACGTGATCTGGGCGCTGCGCAACATCACGTTTGACGTGGCGCGTGGTGACGTGGTGGGCATCATTGGGCGCAACGGCGCGGGCAAAAGCACGCTGCTCAAGGTGTTGACGCGCATCACCACGCCCGATGCGGGCTTCGCGCGCATCCGGGGCCGGGTGGGGTCCCTGCTGGAAGTGGGGACCGGCTTTCATGGTGAACTGACCGGGCGCGAAAACATCTACCTCAACGGCGCGATCCTGGGCATGCACCGCCACGAGATCGACGCAAAGTTTGACGAGATTATCGCGTTTTCCGGCGTGGAGCGCTTCATTGACACGCCGGTAAAACGTTATTCCAGCGGCATGTATCTGCGGCTGGCGTTTTCGGTCGCCGCGCACCTGGAACCGGATATTCTGCTGGTGGATGAAGTGTTGGCGGTGGGCGATGCCGAGTTCCAGAAAAAATGCCTGGGCAAGATGAGCGACGTAGCCGGGGAAGGCCGTACAGTGTTGTTTGTGAGCCATAATATGGCGTCAGTCCAGGCGCTCTGCAACCGCGCGATCCTGTTACAGCAGGGCCAGATCATCGCCGATGGCGGAGTCGGTGAGATTGTGGACCGCTACCTGCAATCGGTGCGCATGACGGTTGAGGACGTATCGCTGGGCGACCGCACCGACCGCAAAGGGAGCGACGCGCTGCGCTTCACTCACGTGGAATTTCTGCACAGTGAAACGGGCTACCCCCTGCCGGTGGTGATCTCCGGCCAGCCGGTGGTGATCCGGCTGCATTATCACGCATCGACTGATGTTTCCTCTGTCATGGCGTCACTTGCGTTTCGCACCTCAACCGGGAGTTTTCTGTTTGCCACGCGCAGCGACGCAGTCGGCAAGACATTTGATATTGCGCCCGGCGATGGTGTGCTGGAATGCGTGATTCCCCGCTGGCCGTTGAGCGCGGGCCTCTATTCCTACAATGTGATTGCGCGCCAGCACGGTACGACGCTGGACTGGGTGCAAGAAGCGGGCTACATCACGACCGAGGCAGGCGATTATTACGGTACGGGCATACTGCCGGGTGCGGTTTATCAGGGCGTATTCATTGATTTTGACTGGAAGGACCGCGCCTGATGCCCCGCTTTACCGCGCGCCTTTCTCAAGCTGCCGGCCCACTTTTGAGGCGACTCCTGCGCCCGGTTATTCCCCTGCTGGCCCATGATATTGATCGGGAACGCACCCGGCGGCGCGAACGCGAATACCAAAACATGCGCGCGATGCTGGCATGTGCGGGGGCCGAAGTCCGCATCGCGGAGCATGTGACGATCACCGAACCACGCACCGTTTGCCTGGGAAATAACGTGTCCATCGGCGCACATGCGCGGCTGGTGACTGAAGGCGGCTTGACGGTCGGGGATAACACCCACCTGGATCAGCACGTCTCGATTTATACCACGCGAGCCAACCCCGGCAGCACGGCCCTGCCCCACGACTACAAGCCCCTGTTGGAACCTGTCACGATTGGCAGCAGCGTGTGGGTCAGCGCACAGGTGACGATCATGCCCGGCGTCACGGTTGGCGAAGGCGCCGTGATCCAGGCGGGCACGGTGGTCAGCGAGGACGTGCCCGCACGCGCAATTGTGGGGCCGGGTTCTGCCCGCATAACCGGCGCACGAGATGCCGCGCACTATGCCGTGCTGAAAACGAAACAGGTTTATTGTGGGGCTGATGGACAGCGCCTATCTCCCGAACGGCTGGCGCGTTATTACCGGCACGGAGACGCGATGGGCGCACAGTTGTTTTTCGTGCTGTCTACCGGGCGTTCGGGCAGCATGTCGATTGCACACATGTTCAGCCAGCACCCCGAAATCATCTGCCGCCACGAGCCGCGCGGCCAGTTGATCCGCCTCTCTACCGAACTGGCGCACGGCATAAAAACCGCCGCACAGGTGCGCGCGGAACTGGAAGCCCTGTACATCACGGCGGGCGTTTACCCGCCCGGCTGGTATGGCGAATCCGATCAAAAACTGTGGAATCTGGTCCCGGTGCTGGATACGCTGCTGCCGGACAGCCGCTTGATCTGGCTGCTGCGCGATGGGCGGCAGGCGGTGGCTTCGAGTGTGACGCGCGGTTGGTACAGCGCCGAACTTGCCGCCACCGCGATGTCGGTCGCCGGTGAACGCCAGCGCGTATGGGAGTATTTCCGGCTGGATGGTGCGCGCTGCGGCGCTGTTCCCCCCGGCGAGTGGGCGGCGATGTCGCCCTTCGAGCGCAACTGCTGGTACTGGGGCTATGTGAATTCACAGATCGAAAATTACCTGTCCGGCCTGGACGCTGAACGGTGGCGCGTGGTACGGTTATGTGACCTGGCGGCGCAGGTCAACGACCTGCTTGAATTCCTCGACGCGCCGCTTGCCCCGATTGAACTGCCGCGCATGAACGCCGGAGGGCAGCAACGTGCCGATTGGCAGCAGTGGGACGCGCCACAGAGAGCTGCTTTTGAGCGCTGGTGCGGCCCGGTAATGGACCGCCATTATCCCGGCTGGCGAGAGGCTGTGTAGTTTTGATGTCCGAGCGGCTGCGCGTAAGCGTCATCATCCCGGTCTATAACGCTGCTGCCTATGTGCGAGAAGCGGTCGAGTCGGCATTGGCGCAGCCCGAAACCGCCGAGGTGATGCTGGTCGAAGATGGATCAGCGGACGACAGTCTGGCGGTGTGTGAAACTCTCTCGCGCGAATATTCGCAGATCAACCTGCTGCGCCACCCGCAAGGGCACAATCGCGGGGCCGGGGCCAGCCGTAACCTGGGCATCCAACACAGCACCAGCTCGTTTGTCGCGTTTCTGGATGCAGATGATTATTATCTGCCGGGATGTTTCACAGTAGCAAGGGAAATACTCGCCCAACACCCCGACGTTGACGGCGTATACGGGGCGACGGGCGTACACTTCGAGAGCGACGACGCGCGCCAGAAATGGCGGGATTGGATAGGCGCGGATGCTGCCCCGCTGACCACGATGGACCCCGGTATCGTGCCGGAAGACCTGTTCACCGCGTTGGTGCTGGGCGGCTGGGGCAGTTTTCATACCAGTGCAATCGTCGTGCGGCGCGACCTGTTTGAACGTACCGGCCTGTTTGATGTACACCTCCGGCTGCACCAGGATACCGCCATGTGGATCAAGATGGCGGCTTTGGGACGGCTTATGCCGGGCCAGTTGGATCAACCGGTCGCCGTGCGCCGGATGCACGCCCAGAACCGCGTGACATCCCAACGCACCGCGCGCGAAAAACAGCATACCCGTATGCTGCTCTGGCGCACGCTGTGGTACTGGTCGATGGGCCGCCTGTCGCCCGCGCAGCAGGAAATGCTGCTCAACGCGCTGTTCCGCGAATACTTCCGGCCCTTTCGTGAATATCCGACCGTGATCCGCCACCTGTGTTCGGCGGTCGCATTGAACGTGTTCCCCGTCAAGCACTTAGCAGCACTGCGGCGGCGTTACTTCTGGAAGCAGTATGTCGCACGGATGCTGCGTCATGTGGGGCTGTGGCATTTTTTCCAGACCGTGCGTGGGAGGTCGAAGGCATGAGTTATCGTCTCTTGCGTGTAGCGACCAACTTTGAGCCATATTTGCAGCAGTTTTACGCGCAGCATCCGGGGCTGGCGGAGCAATCTTACAGCGAACAACTTGCTGCGCACCTGTACAACGCGATTGAACGAGCGGACTTCTTCACAAGAGAACTGCGTAAACTGGGCTACGAAACGGATGACGTGATCGCCGACGCCCGTCCGTTACAGCGCCAGTGGGCGCGTGAGCACGATATCCACTATGGCGAAAATGCGTGGATGGCCGATATCGTGCTGGCGCAGATTCAAGACTACCAGCCGGACGTGTTGTTTCTTAATACCTGGAAACCAGCGTTTGATGCGGCGTTTGTTCAGCGCGTGCGCCAGGAATGCCCGTCGGTGCGGCTGGTGCTGGCATGGGTGGGCGAAGCGCATCCTGGCGCGGGCTATTTCCGCGCCCATGATCTGGTGCTGTCGTGCGCGCCGGATACCGTCAGCTATCTACAGCAGCAAGGCATCACGGCCCGGCAGTTACATCATGCTTTCGATCCGCAAATTTTGGAACGCCTGACAATTACGCAGGAACGAAACGTCGATGTGGGTTTTGTGGGGCATATTTTTTTCGGTCAGGATTACCACAATCAGCGTGCGAAATTGTTTTATCAGATTGCACAGCATGTCAACTTAACGATCTACGGCGAATTAGATCAAATTATATACCGGCGGCGCGGCCCGGTGCGCCAGCTACGCGCGGGATATTATGCAGTGCTGGCGGCTCTGGAACGGGGTAATTTGCACGCTCTGGCGCGCAGGCTTCCGCGCTATGCCGCGTGGCAAGGCATCAAAGCGCGTACACCTTATCAGGCGTATTTTGCAGCGCTGCAACAGATCGCGCGCCCCCCGGTTTACGGTCTGGCGATGTACGATACCCTGGCGCGCTTCAAAATCTGTTTGAATGCACACGGCCCCTCAGCGTATGCGTCGAATATGCGCTTATATGAAGCAACCGGAGTTGGGACGTGTTTGCTGACTGACTGGAAACCCAATTTATCTGAATTATTTGAACCAGACCAGGAAATTGTCACCTATCGCAGCGCCCCAGAAGCGGTTGAAAAAGTGCAATATTTACTCACACATGACGACGAACGGCGCGCAATTGCCGCCGCCGGGCAGCGTCGCACGCTGGCGCAACACACGACTGCGCACCGGGTCGCCCGGCTGCACGAGTTGATTGTCGAACACTTGCTATGACCGAAAATCCCCTGGTAAGCATCGTCATTCCCACGTATAACAGCGCGCACTATCTATCAGCGGCGCTTGATAGCTGCCTGGCGCAGACCTACCCACACTGCGAGATTATCGTGATTGATGACGGTTCAACCGATGGAACACGGGAGATGATCAGTAGTCGTTACGGCGACCGTGTGCGCTACATCTACCAGGACAACGCCGGGGCCGCTGTCGCGCGCAATCGGGGGTTAGAGGCTGCGCGCGGTGAGTTGGTACAGTTTTGTGATGCCGACGATATATTGCTGCCGGACAAAATTTCGCGTTGTGTGGCGGTCTTCCAGCAGCGGCCCGATGTAGCACTCGTCTACACCCGTTACCAGTACGTCGCGCAGGATGGCGTTATGCCCTTGCCCATTGACGATCCGCCGCTGCTTCACGGATACGCATTTTGCGATTTGCTGCGTAATAATGGTAATGCGATGCTCACCAGCGCAACCATGATTCGCCGTGCCGTCGTGGAAAAAACCGGCCTGTTTGATCCCGATCCGCGTCTGCGATGCGGCGAAGACTGGGATTTTTTCCTGCGCATCACTGCATCGTACTCCGTAGAGTCCATTGACGAAATACTGGTCCATTATCGATATCACGAGCGGGGCATAAGCCGCAGCGCCTACTGCAACGCACTGGGACGGTTGACGGTGATTCAACGTGCCCGACATTATCCAGGCCGGGCAGAGTGTCTCGACGACGAAGCCTACGATCAACTCGTGGCCGCGCGGCATCACGTGCTGGCGATGGTCTTGTGGCGCGAGGGCCAGCGCGCCGAGGCCCGCGCCGCCTTGCGCGCCGCGATCCGGCTGGACCCGCAGCACAGCACCATGCGGCGCTTATACGTGATGCTGTGCTACGCGCTGCCGTTCCAGGTGACACAATGGATTCGGCGATTGCGTAATGTTGTTGGACCATCCCCCTGTGAGGGACGGTTTACCGCCCCATTTTCGCTTTGACCTGTTCCTCGATCCAGGCGTAGGTGGTTTTCAGCCCGTCTTCGAGCGAGATTTCCGGCTCCCAGCCGAGCACCTCGCGCAGATTCGAGTTATCCGAGTTGCGCCCGCGCACGCCCTGCGGCCCCGGCACATGCTTCTTGACAACCTCGATCCCGGCGATCTCGGCGATGATGTCGGCCAGTTCGTTGATCGTCACCATGCGGTCCTGGCCCAGGTTCAGCGGCTCGTGATAGTCGGACTCTTCCAACCTGTACAAACCGGTGAGGCAGTCGTCAATGTAGCAGAAGGAGCGCGTCTGCTCTCCGTCACCCCAGATTTCGATCTCCAGGCTGCCGGTCAGCCTGGCAACCGCGATCTTGCGGCACAGCGCGGCGGGGGCTTTTTCGCGCCCGCCTTCCCACGTCCCCAGCGGGCCGAAGATGTTATGGAAACGCACAATGCGCGTTTCCATGCCGTAATCCTCGCGGTAATGCAGGTTCAGCCGTTCGGTGACGAGCTTTTCCCACCCGTAGGCGTCCTGCGGCTGCGCGGGATAGACGTCTTCTTCCTTCAGCGGCGTCACATCGGCGGTTTCTTGCAGGTATTCGGGATACACGCACGCCGACGAAGTATACAGGTAGCGCTGCACGCCGTTGATACGGGCCGCTTCAATCGTGTTGAGGTTGATCAGCAGATTGCTGTGCAGAATGTACCCGTGATGCGACGAGATGTAGCCCATCCCGCCCATATCCGCCGCCAGCGCGTAGACGGTATCCACACCGCGCGCCGCTTGCAGCGCGCCATCCCAGCGCCGCAGGTCGAGAATTTCGAACTCGTCCGCGTCGGTGGGCGCGAACTCCGGGTACTTGAGGTCCACGCCCCGCACCCAGTAGCCTTTTTCCTTCAAGAAGGTCACGAGATGATGACCGATGAATCCACCAGCCCCGGTGACCAGCACTTTTGTTGGGTTGCTCATTTTTGATTCCTACTCAACTTGCCGCCAGACAGTCAAGGCTGATCCACAGAGATAGTTTACCCATTCGCTCGTTCCCACCACCTGACCGCAGATCACGCGGGGATGGGGTAATGATTTCTATGGCGAAGCCTGACAGGGGAACAGTATACTGCGCGGGAGCCGAAAAACAAAGCCGCAATCGCGCGGCGTGGGATGGCGCAGGGCAGGCGTGGGGTAGGCCGATTTACAGCGCGGGCAGTCCCAGGCGCGGCGCGTGCGTATAGACGCGCATCTGGTGCCGCCGGGCGTGGATTTGGAGCTATTTCATCCGGCTCGGCGAAGCGTCGCAGTGCGGCGG
>CAZMNL010000063.1:0-1575 GCA_964567525.1 uncultured Anaerolineaceae bacterium | reverse complement strand
TGATCTGCCAGTGCTGCGCGTATTCAAGCGCGAGACTGGTCGGCGAGGAGCGGCTCGCCACCACCGGGACGCCCATACGCCGCGCTTTGACGATCATCTCAGAGCTGATCCGCCCGCTGGTGATCAGGATCGCGCCCTGCGTGTTCTGCCCGTATTGCAGGGCCTGGCCCGCCAGCCGGTCCAGCGTGTTGTGGCGGCTGACATCTTCCGCGCTGAACAGCAGTTCATCCGGCGTACACAGGATCGCGGTATGCACGCCGCCCGCTGCTTTATACAGCCGGGCCGCCTGCTGCAAGTCCTGCATTCGGGCGACCAGTTGTTCCGGCGTGGTGAGCGGCGACACGGGCAGCGGCGGCAGCGTTTCGACCAGCACCGGAAACGTCGCATTGCGGCCACAGCCCGAAGTCAGGATCATACGGCGCGGCAGTTCGAGATAGGGCGTGTGCAGGAAAACATCGACCGTGGTACCCGGTCCGTTGGTTTGGATCAGGCGCACATTCTCGACCCCGGCGATCACCTGTTCATTGAACAGGTAGCCGAGCGCGAGCGTTTCCGGCTCGAACGGGCTGCACATCAGCGTGGCGATTTCCTGCGCGTTGACAAAAATGCTGACCGAGCTTTCCTCGATCACGCTGCCGCCCACCTCGGTGTTATTATCGGTGTCGCTGTGCAGCAGGTTCACGGCCAGGTAACGCTGGAAAAGCGCGCCGTCCTGTTGTGCGGGCTGCTCGATCATTTTCCGTCCACGTGCGTGATTTCTGCGACCGTGAAGCCCTGCTCAAGCTGCCATTCCATTTTGGGCTTGAGTGCGCCCGTCGGGCATACGCCGATACACTGCCCGCAGAACACACACGGCGACTCGGTCAGCGGTACGTCAAACGTCGTCGCCACGCGCGTATGATAGCCGCGCTCCGTCAGCGCCAGGGCATAGGTATACTGCGCGTCCGATCCGCACGCCTGCACACAGCGCCAGCACAGCACGCACTGCGCGTAATCGCGCACGAAAAACGGGTTATCGTCAAGCGTCGGGAAGGCACGCGGCTCCGCCTCCGGGAAGCGATCCCGGTCGGCGGCGCAGTCGTTCAGCATGGCCTGGATTTCCGGGGCCTGGTCCAGGTTCACGCTCGCGTTGAGCATTTCCAGGATCGTGCGGCGGCTGCGCTCGACACGCTCGCTGCGGGTTTCGATCTGCGCGTTGTCCTGGCAGGGCGTCACACACGCGGGCGGCAACAGCCGCCCCTGGTTGACGTCCACCACGCACACGCGGCAGATGCCCTCAGCGGTGGTGGCGTCGTGCAGGCAGATCGTGGGAATCTCTTTCCCCAATGCGCGCGCGGCTTCAAGGATCGTGGTTCCGGCGGGAACGGTAATTTCTTCGCCATCAATAATGACGGTCACATCAGTATGGGCTAAAGACATTGATAAAGTATCCTGCTCGCTCGTTTCGGATTTTGTGGTGTGTCGTGTTTACGCGCGGGATTCGAACAGTCCCGGCCATTGGTCGATGGCGCTGAGTACGGCCAGCGCGGCGGTCTGGCCCAGCCCGCACAGGGATGATTCGGTCATGGTCAGGCC
>CAZMNL010000062.1:0-11090 GCA_964567525.1 uncultured Anaerolineaceae bacterium | reverse complement strand
CTTCTTTACCATAGCTATCCTACTTTTTCAACCCCCATTAGATGCGATTGCCCTGGCCCGTTATTTGGGGGGCGTTGGACACGCTCAACATTTATGGTACAATGCGCCCAAGATGCCTATAATTAAGCATCATCAGAGTTGCATTGGTGTAGAATGCGTAGCGTGCCAGAAGAACCTTCTGAACCTCCTTCACGTTGTTTCCCTCAAACTACCTCCGGCGTAGGTTGTGCGCATCTGCCACATTTCACCTGCGATCCGTTCTGCCGGGGTGCTTTGCCATGCGCTCTTCCCGCACACACATCTCAGTCAGCTTCAAAGGGTAAATATCTGTGGACGATAGCTTAGCGGGCTTACTGCTGTTAGGCGGGTTCATCCTGCTAAACGCCGTACTCAAAATCGGCTATGTAGCCCTGATCAACGCACATAAATCCGCACTTAAAGATATGGCCGAGGCCGGTCATATGCGCGCGCTGAAAGCGTTAACTCTTTCCGAAGACGCAACACGTCTGTTTGCTTCCCAGGAAATCACCGACTTGCTGCTGCGCTTCCTGATCGCGCTGGTGTCCACTGTGGTTCTGGTCCCCCCCATCCGCGAGTTTTTGCTCGATCAGCAGATGGCCGTTGTGCTCGTGGACCTGATCGCCTACGGTGGCGTGCTGATGGTGGTAGCCATGTTCACGCTGATTTTCGGCGAGATGCTGCCTTCACGGATCGCGCTCAGTCTTGCGAATCAGATTGCCGTCCATGCCGTGATGCCGATCAGCTTCCTCTCAACTTTCCTGGCCCCGGTTTTGCAGCTTTCGCAGTGGGTCAGCAGCCGGATCGCCACGCCATTCGTGGGCAAAACCAGCGTGACACTGGTGACGCAGGAAGAGATCAAAATGATGGTTGATGCGGGGTCCGAGGGCGGTGTGATCGAGGCGGACGAGAAAGAGATGATCTACTCGATCTTCCAGTTTGGCGACACGCTGGCACGCGAGGTCATGGTTCCGCGTATTGACGTGGTAGCGATTGAGCTTAACACGCCGGTCAATGCGGCATTGAACACGATCATCGAAGCCGGACACTCGCGCATCCCGGTCTATGAGGACTCCATCGATCACATACGCGGCCTGCTGTATGCCAAAGACCTGCTTAAGATGTGGCGCGATGGTCAGACCGACAGCCCCATCAGCACGCTGCTGCGCCCCGCGCATTTTGTGCCCGAATCGAAAAAAGCCGGGGACCTGCTGACCGACTTACAGCAGCGCAACATCCACCTGGCGATTGTCGTGGACGAATATGGCGGTATGGCCGGGCTGGTGACGCTGGAAGACCTGATCGAAGAGATCGTTGGCGATATCCGCGACGAATACGACTTCGACGAAGAAGAGGTCTACCAGAAGGTTGGGGAATACGAGTATATCTTTGACGCCGGGATCGACCTGGATGATCTTAACCGTCTGCTGGATATTGAGCTGCCCACCGATGAGAGCGATACACTTGGCGGCTATATTTTCAGCAAGCTGGGCAAGGTACCAATCGAGGGTGAAACGGTCGATGATGGGCGCATCAGTATGGAAGTGCTGCGCGTGGATGACCGCCGTATCCGCAAGATACGCATGATGATCACACCGCTGCTCCATGAAGCTGATATCGAGGATATGCGCGAAGAACCCGCCGCCGCGCCGGATTGAAGAGCGGCCTGGCAGGCCCGCCGGTTTTCGCTCTATAACGCGGGTGTTACGCACCAACGGGGTTAAAACACCGGCCCCCCAGCCTTACACGCTGGCGGGCCGGTTTGCGTTTAGCGCAGTATGCGCCGCCGCTAGGTGCTGGCGGTTTGCGCCTGCGCCAGTTCGACGCCGTGTTCCAGCGCCGCGATGTTGACTTCGTGCAGGTGCGCTTTGTTCGCGCCCAGTTTTTCCAGCAGCACTTGCTGCACGGAATCGAGACCCACCACCGGGCGGCGCGCCAGCAGCGCCCCCAACAGGATCATGTTGGTCACGCGCACTTCGCCCAGGTCTGAAGCTATCGCCGTCGCCGGAATCTGCGCGATCTCCAGGTCATCCCGCGTAGGAGGATGGACGATCAGCGAGGCGTTGACGATCAACAGCCCGCCGGGTTTCATCAGTGACTCGTATTTTTCCAGCGACGGGTTGTTGAACACGACGGCGATACTGGGATTGCGACACACCGGCGAACCGATGGGTTCGTCGCTCACCACCACCGTACAGTTAGCTGTCCCGCCGCGCATCTCCGGCCCGTAGGACGGAATCCATGTCACATGTTTGTTTTCGGCCAGGGCCGTATACGCGAGCAACTGCCCGCTGAACAGCACACCCTGCCCGCCAAAACCTGCGAATACCAGTTCTTCGTGCATGGGAGCCTCCTACCGCCGCCGGGACAGCGCTTCAACGGCGTCTGTCATTTTGTAATCGCCCAACGGATAGTAGGGGATCATCGCGTCTTCGATCCACTGCATCGATTCGGGCGGTGTCATTTTCCACCCGGTCGGGCAGGACGAAATCAGTTCGACCATCGTGAAACCCAGCCCGGCGATCTGGGCCTGAAACGCCAGCTTGATCGCTTTCTTGGCCTTGTTGATCTCCTTGACATTGTGCAGCGAGCGCCGCGCGACGTAGGCCGAGCCGGTCATGCCCGCCAGCAGTTCCGACATTTTGATCGGGAAACCGGTCATCTCGACATCGCGCCCGGTGGGGGATGAGGTCGTGCGCTGGCCGGGCAGCGTGGTCGGGGCCATCTGCCCGCCGGTCATGCCGTAGATCGCGTTGTTGATAAAGATCGTGGTGATGTTTTCGCCGCGCGTGGCTGTGTGGATGATCTCCGCCGTACCAATCGCCGCCAGGTCGCCATCACCCTGATAGGTGAACACCACATGATCGGGCATCACGCGCTTGATCCCGGTTGCCATGGCGGGCGCGCGCCCGTGTGCGGCTTCCGCGCCGTCCAGATTGAAGTATTTGTACGCGAACACCGCGCAGCCGACCGGGGACACGCCGATGGTGCGCTCGCGGATGCCCAACTCGTCGATCACTTCGGCGACCAGCCGATGCGCGACGCCATGCGTACAACCGGGGCAGTAGTGCGTCGGAATGTCTTTGAGCGCCTCCGGGCGCTGGTAGACGACTTGTTCTTCAACGGTTGCTGTAGCCACTTGATGACCTCCTAACCAGCCCGTGCCGGCAGTTTTTCGTAGAGTTCGACGATGGAAGCGTAGATTTCTTCCGGGACCGGCACAACGCCGCCGGTGCGCCCGTAGAACGATACCGGCACCTGCCCGCCTGCGCTCAACTGCACGTCCTGCAACATCTGCCCGGCGTTCATCTCGACCACCAGGAAAGCATCGATGCGGTCAGCGAGCGTCGAAAGCTGCTTTTCCGGGAACGGCCAGAGCGTGATCGGGCGGAACAGGCCAACTTTCATGCCTTCGGCGCGGGCTTGCTTGACGGCGGTCTGGGCGATGCGTCCAGCCGTGCCGAAGCCCACCACCACAAGGCGCGCGTCTTCGGTCAGCATTTCGGTGTAGCGCTGCTCGGTTTGCTGGATCGTGCGCAGCGTCTCTTGCAGCCGCAGGTTGACTTGCTCCAACCCTTCGGCGTCCATTTCCAACGACGTGATGATGTTCGGATCGCGGTCCTCTGCGCCGGTCAGCGCCCAATCCGGGCGTTGGGTGCGCAGCGGTTGCATGGGTGGCAGTTCGCAGGGTTCCATCATCTGACCGATCAGGCCGTCCGCCACGACAAGCACCAGGTGACGGTATTTCTCCGCGAGGTCAAAAGCCAACTGCATCATGTCCACTGCTTCCTGCACGGAAGCCGGGGCCAGCACAATCGCGTGATAGTCGCCATGACCAGCGGAGCGTGTGACCTGGAAGTAATCCGCCTGCGACGGCTGGATATTGCCCAGGCCCGGACCACCGCGCATGATGTCCACGACCACCACCGGCACTTCTGACCCGGCGATGTACGAAAAACCTTCCTGCATCAGGCTGATACCGGGGCTGGATGACGAGGTCATCACGCGCACGCCTGTACACGCTGCGCCGTAGACCATGTTGATCGCGGCCACTTCGCTTTCGGCCTGCACAAAAGCGCGCCCTAGCTCCGGCATACGCTTTGCCATGTGTTCGAGTAATTCTGTCTGGGGCGTGATCGGATAACCGAAGTAGGCTTCCACACCAACGCGGATCGCGGCTTCGGCTAACGCGACATTGCCCTTCATCAGTTCTTGTGCCATAAGTTTATTTCCTCTCCACCACTGCGGGCGCTATCGCTATACGGCGGCTTCAGCGCGCCGCGCCCTGGCGGGGACTTGACGATAAACGGTGATACATACGTCGGGACAGGCCACTGCGCAGAGCGCGCACCCGGTGCATTTGCCTTCCGGATCGACCAACTGCGCCGGGTAGTAACCTTTGGCGTTGGGTTGGTCGCTGGACAGTGCGATCACGTCCTGGGGACAGGCAATAACGCACAGGGAACAGCCCTTGCAGGTTGCTTCGTTGATTTCAATTCGTCCCTTTGCTGCCATTGCACTTACTCCTACTCTCTAAATGGTAATTTTTGTACTGCTTCCACTGAGTCAGTTAATCAGGCTTGGAAATTCCCGGTACGATCCACCTGGGTACGTGATAGAGTTTTTCGGCGGCTTCGGCGAGTTCGGCGCGGAACTTCGGATGCGCGATATCGACCAGGGCTTTCGCGCGGTCGCGGATCGTGCGCCCGTACAGGTCCGCGACGCCGTATTCGGTCGCCACGTAATGTACGTCGTTGCGCGTGGTGATCACGCCTGCGCCGGGCGTAAGCGTCGGCACAATGCGGCTGATCTCACCATCGCGGGCGGTGCTGAGCATGGCAATGATCGGCATCCCGCCCTTGCTGCGCGAAGCCCCGCGCACGAAGTCCACCTGCCCGCCCACGCCCGAATAGAAGCGTGGGCCGATGCTGTCCGCGCAGACCTGCCCGGTCAGATCGACCTGGATCGCCGAGTTGATCGACACCATGCGGTCATTTTTGGCGATGTTGAACGGGTCGTTGATGTACTCCGTCGGGTGCAGTTCGACAATCGGGTTATCGTCTACAAAGTCATAAAGCCGCTGCGTACCAAGCAGGAACCCTGCGATGATCTTGCCGGGGTGGAACGTCTTTCGCTCGTTGGTGATCACGCCCGCTTCGACCAGTTCCACCACGCCATCGGAGAACAGCTCGGTATGTACGCCGAGGTGCTTGTGGTTGTGCAGTTTTCGCAGCACGGCATCGGGAATACCACCGATACCCATCTGCAACGTTGCGCCGTCCGGGATGATCGCGGCGAGATGCTCGGCGATGGCTTCCTGCTCCGGCGACGAGATGCCCATATGCACTTCCGGCAGCGGGTAATCGACCTCAACCACGTAATCGATCTTCGACACGTGGATGAAGCTGTCGCCCAACGTGCGGGGCATGTGCGGGTTGACTTCCGCGATCACGATCTTGGCGGCTTCGGCGGCGGTTTTGGTGACACCGACTTCCACGCCATACGAGCAGTAGCCGTTTTTGTCCGGCGGCGAAACCTGAATCAGCGCCACATCAATCGGGATGCGTCCCGACCGGAACATATCCGGAATTTCTGACAGGAAAACCGGCGTAAAGTCCGCGCGCCCGTCGTTCACCGCGTCGCGCACATTGCCGCTGATGAACAATGTATTCACGCGGATGCGGCCTTCAAGCTCCGGCTTGACATACTCGGCTTTGCCGATGGTCAACACCTGGATCAGTGATAGTTTGTTCAGTTCGAGCGCGCGGTCGTTCAGCGCTTCCATCACGGTCTGCGGCACTGAGCAGTTACCGGTCATGAAGATGCGGTAGCCATCGCGCAGGATGCGCAGCGATTCTTGCGCGCTCACTTTCTTAGGTTCGTACAGGCTCAACCAATCCATCTGGGTCATTTCTCCGTTTATGCGGCGTTATCAGTCCGTGACCGCTGACGAAAGCAGCGTTTTGATCGCTTCCGCCAGCCGCTTGACCCCTTCGACGATGCGCTCTTCGTTGACGGTCGAATAGTTAATGCGCGCGCGGGGCGGTGGGGTTTTAGTGGTGTAGAACGCATCGCCCGGCACAAAGGCCACGTTGCGCTTGATGGCTTCTTCGAAAAGCGCGACCGCCGGCATATTGTCCGGTAGGTGCAGCCATAAGAACAGCCCGCCTTCAGGATGAGTCCAGCGCACTTCCGGCGGCATGTACTGGTTCATCGCGCCTAACATGGCGTTACGGCGCTTGCGGTAGACTTCGCGCAGTTTGGCGATATGCTCGTCGATGAAACCGTCTTTGGCGACCTCGTAGATCACCATCTGGTTGAAGATCGCGGTATGCAGGTCCGCGCCTTGTTTGAGCTGCACCAGGCGCGCGATCACTTGCGGGTCGGCGACGACCCAGGCGATCCGCAGACCGGGCGCGAGCGTTTTTGAGAAGGTACTGAGATAGATTATGTCGCCCGTGTAGCAGTCGCCCTGGTTTCCGACCAGTTCCGCGTCGATGACGACCAGCGGCTTGACGTGACTGCCCTCAAAACGCAGTGCGCCGTAAGGATCGTCTTCGATGATCGGGATGCCGTGCGCGCGCGCAGTGCGTACCAACTCGTAGCGCCGCGCTTTGCTGATCGTCACCCCGGCGGGATTTTGGAAGTTCGGCAGGATGTACATGAACTTTGGTCCGTGCCGGATGGCGTCGTTTACCTGGCTGGCGATAATACCTTCATCGTCAGTGGGCACGCCCACATATTCCGCCTGATAGGTGTTAAACGCCTGGATCGCGCCCAGATAGGTAGGCTGTTCAACCAGAATGCGATCACCGGGGTTAATAAATAACGCGCCGATCAGCGAGAGGGCTTGCTGCGACCCCGACGTGATCAGCACGTTTTCAGCAGAGGCACAAATACCGTGCTCGCTAAGTCGTTCTGAAATGAATTCGCGTAAGGGGACATATCCTTCTGTGGTGCTGTATTGCAGGGCCTCGTGTGCTTTTTCTGCAAGCACGCGCTGGCAGGCTTCCTGGAAGCGCTCAACGGGGAAATATTCGGCTGCGGGCAGCCCACCGGCAAATGAAATGATTTCAGGGCGCTGCGTTAGTTTGAGAAGTTCGCGGATCATCGAACTGGTTATGCCCTTTGTGCGAAGCGCATAACGCGATTCCCATAAAATGCTCATATGAAGATTCCTTGCTCCTGTACAAAATTAACACAATATTTTAGGTAAACAGCATAACTCAACTATAAGCGGGCGAACGGGCCGCGCCTAGTAACAACATTCACCAGGGTTTCAGCGGTGTGTCACCACATGACGCTAAACACCTGCCGGGCTTTGGGTTGGTTTAAAGTGCAATACAGTTTGCTTTTCCGGTGTCAGAAACGCCCTGGTCAAGCTATGTTGCGGTTAGCGTGGGAATCGTTGAGTTGGCAGCCGGTAGGACGCCCACGCGCGCGCGCGCGCGCAGATTGTCCAGCGCGGTGTCGATGGCAGCCTGCACGCTCGGCGCTGAATCCAGCAGCAGGCCCGCGACGTACTCCGGCGCGATCTCGGACACCATCTGCACCTGCACGCGCACGGCATCGCGCGCGATCTGAAACGCCTTGTGCGGGCCAAGCCGGAAGGGTTCGGACTTGAAGCGCGTTATGACCGCTGCGTGCGACTCCATGCCGCTCACCCATTCTTCGTAATGATCGCTGCCCACGCCTTCGCTGCACGCTGCTGCCAGGATCACATGCCCGCCGGTACGGGTCACGCGCGCGGCATGGGACAGCGCTTTTTGCGCCTGGTAGAGGTTGATATCTTTCGGGTAGCCGCCCGGCGACGCGATCACCAGGTCGAACGCTTCCGCGACCGGCACTTCCAGCAGGTCGCGCGCCAGCGGGATTCCAGCGTGCATCACGGCCAGCGGATCACCAGCCAGCGCGCGTACTACCTGCTTGTGGCGGTTGAGGATGAAGTTTAGCGCAAAGTCCACGTGCATCAGCCGCCCGATGTCTTCGAGGTCCTGGCGCGTGGGGTTGTCGTCATAGGACCCCAGTTCAGAGCGCGGGTCGATCATCATGGCGTGGTTGGTGTTGATCGTCTCACGTCCCGCCAACCCAATTGCCGCGATCTTGACGCCGCCGGAGAAACCCATAAACTGGTGCGGTTCCAGGTTGCCGATCCCGATGCGTAAATCGGCTTCGACAAAGTGGCGGTTGGCGTAAACCGGCGTACCGCGCTGGGTTTCGCCCAGGTATACCAGGTCGGGCGCGTCGCAGTCATGCGAGATCACACGGTAGCGCCGCAGCATGTCACCAGGCAGAATCGCGGGAAATTCTTCAAACGTCATTGGCAGATGTGTGCCGGTAGCGATCAGGAACGTGATCGCATCGTCGGCGATGCCCAGTTCCGCGAGATGATCCAGTAGCGGGACTATCGCAGTGTGCGGAATCGGGCGCGTTTTGTCGCTGATCGCAATTGCGACCGATCTCGCCCCGGCATAGCGCGCCAGATCGATATCGCCGACCGGATCGGCGAGTGCGTTCCGTACCAGCGCGGTGATGTCGTCCGCAGGCGCGATATCACGCGGGGCGATCACGCTTACGGGGTAGTCGTCCGGTATCGAGAAGGTAACTTCGGACTTGCCATACGGTACGCGGTACTCCGCCATGCTGTTATCCCTCAGAATCCTACATTATCCCCTATAGCTCAGGGGCGCATGATCGATCCGCGCCCCTGCATAGTTTATTCGTAACCGCGACCGGAGTTAGATGCTGATGCCGACGCGGTGAATGGCGAAGCTGTTATCGTCCTTCAACACTTCGGACTTGGTCAGACGACCGTTAGCGACGGAGACAACCTCGTCAAAGATCACCTGACCGGCATCTTCCAGGCTCATTTCGCCGCGCAGGATGTCGCTGACGTTCAGATCGACGGTGTCCTTCATCAGTTCATAGGACCCGGCGTTGCCCGTAACTTTGATCGTAGGCATGATCGGGTGCGAGGACGTGTGCCCGCCGCCCGTCGAGAAGACGAGCACCTGGCAGCCCGCCGCCGCCATGCTGCTGATCGACTCCGCGCCGTGACCGGGGCCGTACATCACGTACAGGCCGGGCTTGTCGCTGGCGGGACGTTCGGCGATGTCGAGATAACCGACAACCGGCTTGCTGCCGCCCTTCTTGACCGCGCCCATTGACTTTTCTTCGATGGTGGTCAGGCCGCCGATCATGTTATCGCCGGTCGGCTGCGAGCCGCGAATGTCCTCGCCGCTGGCGAGCGCGCGTTTTTCCATGTGATTCACGCCCTGCACGATCAGATCGGCGATTTCGGGGGTATCCGCACGGCTGGTCAGCCACTCTTCGCAGCCCATCCACTCGGTACACTCGGCCAGGATGGTACGCCCGCCCGCGTCGATGATCATGTCGGAGCAGATACCGGTCGCCGGGTTGCTGGCGAGGCCGGAGGTGGTGTCCGAGGTGCCGCACTCGGTCCCGAACAACAGCTTGGAGAGCGGCGCGGACTCGCGGCGCATATCGCTGAGCATCCGGGCGTAGTCGGCGGCGTAGCGCATGGTGGTTTCCATTGCATGGATCAGACCGCCCTCGCCGCGAATATTCACGATAGCCACCGGTTTACCGGTCGCGTCCTGAATATCACCGGCAATATCCTCGGCGGTCATGCCTTCTTCACGGAAGTGATCGACGATGACCACCGCGCCCACGTTTGGATTCATGCCCGTGTTGGACAGGAAGCGGCGCGTCATGCGGAGATCGGGGCGCACCTGGCAGCGTCCGAGCGTGTGTGTAACCGACACCGCGCCGTAGATCATGCTGGCGACCTTATCGACCAGTTTGTTCGCGTACACTGTGCCAGACATAATCAGCAGGTGATTACGCACGCCGACTGAACCATCCGACCGCACAAAACCCATAAATTCCGTCATTGTTCCTGCTCCTGTTACGACTGCTGCGTGGCGAGGTCGCCGCGCCCGCGATTGCTGTCAACGTTGTGAATATGGACGTGGTCGCCCGGTTGGATATCTTCGGTCGCCGTGCCGATGCTCAGCGCGTATTTCATTACCTGCTCGCCCTTCGCAATCGGGCGCAGCGCGATTTTGTGTCCGTAGGGGATATCAGCGTTGGCGGTCACGGTTATGTCAGTAACGCGGCCCTGCGTGCCGACGCTGTCGCCCGCCTGGATCGGCTCGCCAACGGCGGTGCCGACGTTGTCTTCTTTTTCCACGACAAAAACGGTCTTCATGTTCCTCGATCCTCCATCTGAGAGGGTGTGATACGCTAAACAAACTGCGGCAGGAATTCGGCGAAATCGGTCAGGAAGTCGTTCAGGATGGCGCGCGCGGTGTCGATGTCCGTCACCATCGGGTCAAGCAGCAGCGCTTGCAGCGCCAATTGGCGATCCCCGGTCGCGGCAGCCTCGGCCACCAGCGAACTTAGGTCCAGTTCGCGGCGGCACAGGTTGGCGATGCCCTGCGGCAGTTCCGGAAAGCCCATACCCTGAATGCCGTACCCGGACAGCACGCCCGGTACTTCGACAATCGCGTCTTTGGGCAGGTTGGGGATCAGGCCGCCATTGTTGGGGATGTTCAACTGCTGCAAGTACAGATTATCGTTGAATGTGATCGCCTCGATGATCTCCGCGACCGGCTCTTCGAGGATGTTGAACTGCCACATGTTGCGCATTTCCTCGATAGGCGTCTGGTCGGAGAGCAAGGACTGCGCCAGTTCCCAACGCTGCGCGCGGCGGCGGCGGTTGCCGTCCCAGCTTTGCAGCCGCAGGTCGTACTTTTCCCAGGGTTTGGTGATCGGGTCCGCCACAAACGGCAGAAACTCGCACAGGTGGCTGTCGCCGGGCGTGGGCATCAGGCCGAAGATTTCGAACATCTCGCGCGTCAGCGGCTCGAAGTCACGGCGGTAGCCGTTCAGCCACTTGTCGCGCAGTTCGGGGTAGAGGTCCTCGCCGGTGTGCTTGTCGCGGATGTCCATAATCCACGAGAAATGGTTAATGCCCGCTGCCTTGATATCGAGGTGCTCGTAACCCGCGCGCGCCACCGGGATGAAGTTCGGCAGGTTGTCCGCGTTGG
>CAZMNL010000061.1:7229-11332 GCA_964567525.1 uncultured Anaerolineaceae bacterium | reverse complement strand
CGCGCGCGTGGTACGAGCTTTCGCAGGAAGACCGCCAGCGCATGATCACCGAGCACATCCGCGTCGGACGCCAGTACCCGGATATTCGCCTGAACACGACCTATTCCTACGGCGTGGACGACCAGGAGTTCGTGGTCGCCTTTGAGGGCGATAACCCGCACGACTTCATCGACCTGGTGAATGACCTGCGCTTCACCGAGGCCAGCATGTACACGCTGCGCGACACACCGATGCACATCGCCATCGCGCAAACGCTCCCGCAGGTAATGGACGCGATTGGTGGTGCAATGGTCAGCGACCTGGTCGATGACGACGTGACCGAGGTCGGCGGCTGGCTGCCGGTGGCACAGGAAGACGAGATCGCGCCGGACGCCGCCAAACTGGTCTACTACGGCACACAGCAGGTCGCGCTGTTCCGCAGCAACGGCCAGCTTTACGCGCTGAACAACCGCTGCCCGCACGCGCGCGGCCCATTGTGCGAGGGTACGCTGCACGAAAACGGCAGCGGCATGACCGTGCGCTGCCCCTGGCACGAGGCGTATTTCAGCCTGGAAACCGGCGACGTACTCTCCGGTCCGTCGCCGCGTGGGGTGGAGACTTATCAGGTGAAAGTGGAAGACGGCACGGTGTTTATCGCGCGTGCCGGTGAGAGCGAGTCTGCATGAGCGATTATCGTTTCCTGAAAGCGTGCCGCCGCGAGCCGGTAGACGTGACCCCGGTCTGGTTCATGCGGCAGGCCGGGCGCTACATGGCGGAATACCGCGCCATCCGTGCCCAACACAGCATGTTAGACGTGATTCGCACGCCGGAACTGGCCTGCGAGATCACGCTGCAACCGATCAACGCCTTCGACCTGGACGCCGCGATCATCTTCGCCGATATCCTGCCGCTGTTGATCGGTATGGGCCTGAACCTGGAATTTGTGAAGGGCGAAGGCCCGGTGATCGACAACCCGATCCGGTCCGCCGCCGACGTGGACGCGCTGCGCACCCCACCCACCGAGGAAAACCTGCCGTATACGGTCGAGGCTGTGCGCATCACGCGCCGCGAGCTTGAAGGCCGCGTACCGCTGATCGGATTCTCCGGTGCGCCCTTCACACTGGCGAGTTACGCCATCGAGGGCGGCGGCTCGAAGAATCACGTTAAGGTGAAATCCTTCATGCACGCCGAGCCGGACGCCTGGGCGTTGTTGATGGAGAAGCTCACGACGCTGATCGGCGATTACCTCGTGGCGCAGACCGAAGCCGGGGCGCAGGCGTTACAGGTCTTCGATAGCTGGGCGGGGGCGCTCTCCCCGCTGGATTACCAGCAGAAAGCCCTGCCCTACGTGCGGCGCGTGGTGCAGCGCGCCAAAAGCACGGGCGTGCCCGTGATCTACTTCGGTACGAACATGAACGGGATGCTGCCGTTTCTGCACGATACCGGCGCGGACGTGCTGGGCGTGGACTGGCGCATCGACATTGACGCCGCCTGGGACCAGTTGGGCGATACCGTCGCTGTGCAGGGCAATCTCGACCCGGTGACGCTCTTCGCGCCCTGGGACGCGGTGCAGCGCAGCACGGATAACATCCTGGAGCGCGCCGCCGGGCGTCCCGGTCATATCTTCAACCTGGGACACGGCATTCTGCCGGAAACGCCGGTAGACACGGTGAAACGTTTAGCCGACTATGTCCACGCGCGCAGCGCAGCACTGAGGGGAAACTGACGCCATGACGACAACCAAGACAATCGGCGTGCTGCTGATGGCCTATGGCGGCCCGGATAAACTGGAAGATATCCCCGAATTCCTGTTGGATATTCGCGGCGGTCGCCCGACCTCGCAGGAATTGATCGACGAGATCACCGAAAACTACCGCAAGATCGGCGGCAAGTCGCCACTGCTGGAGATTTCGCAGCAGCAGGCCGCCGCCGTCGAGCAGCAGTTGAATGCGTCGGCCCCTGATGGCGTGCGCTACAAAACCTACCTGGGGATGCGCCACTGGACACCCTGGATCGAGGACGCCGTCGCGCAGATGGTCGCCGACGAAGTCGATCAGGCGGTCGCGCTGGTGCTGGCCCCGCACTACTCCGAAATGAGCATCGGTAAATACTTTGCCAAACTTGACGCGGCGCTGGCACAACACGACAACCCGTTCACCTATACCGCGATCACCAGCTACCACGACCACCCGCAGTTCATCGAGGCGCTGGCGCAGCGCGTGCGCGCGGGGCTGGCGAACATGCCCGCCGACACGCTCGTGATCTTCAGCGCGCACAGCCTGCCGGTGCGCATCATGGAACAGGGCGACCCCTACGACCGCCAACTGCGTGAATCCGCGCGGCTGGTCGCGGAGCGCGTCGGACTGCGGGACGAGCAATGGACGTTTTCGTACCAGAGCGCCGGGCGCAGCCCGGAACCCTGGCTCGGCCCGCAGATCGAAGAATACGTCGTCGAACTGGGGCAGCAGGGGCACAAAAACCTGCTCTCGTGCGTGGTCGGCTTTGTCGCCGATCACGTCGAGGTGCTGTTCGATATCGACCTGGAAGCCAAACACGCTGCCGAGGGTGCGGGCGTGCGCCTGGAGCGCGTCCCGTCGCTTAACGACGACCCGCTGTATATCGCGGCGCTCGTGGACCTGGTGCAGCAGAAAGCAAAGGAACTGGTTTAACATGACGCGACTTGTGATTGTGGGCGGCGGGATCGCGGGGTTGGCGACCGCCTACTACGCCGAAAAAGCCGCGCGCGACGCGGGGATCGATCTCAAACTGACCCTGGTCGAGCGCGATAACCGGCTGGGCGGCAAAATCGATACGGATACTTCGGACGGCTTCATCATTGAGGGCGGTCCGGACTCGTTCATCACGCAGAAACCCTGGGCCATCGAACTCGCGCGCGAACTGGGACTCGGTGACCGGTTGATGGGCACTAACGACGCACGCCGCGCCGTGTACGTGCTGCGCGGCGGCAAACTGCGCAAAATGCCCGACGGAATGCTGCTGATCATCCCTACCCGGTTTATGCCCTTCGTCACCTCGGACCTGATCTCGTGGCCTGGCAAAATCCGTATGGGCATGGACCTCTTCATCCCGGCACGTATGGAGGACTCCGACGAGAGCCTCGCGGACTTCATCCGGCGGCGGCTGGGGCAAGAAGCGCTCGACGTACTGGCCGAGCCGATGATGGCGGGGATTCACGTCTCCGACGCGGAAACGCTCAGCCTGCAAGCGACCTTCCCGCGCTTTATCGACACCGAGCGCAAGTACGGCAGCCTGACACGCGGCATGATCGCGGCCCGCAAAGCGCGCACTGCCGCCGCGAGCAAGCACGGGGGCAACGGCCAGGCGACGACCGTCTTTATGACGCTCAAGGGTGGTTTGCAGGAACTCGTCACCGCGCTGGAAGATGCGATCCAGGGCACGATCATCACCGGGCAGGGCGTGCAGCGGGTTACGCGGACGGAGTCCGGGTATACGCTGGCGCTGGACGACGGGCGCACGCTGGATGCTGACGCGGTTGTGCTGGCGACGCCCGCGTTTGTCTCCGCCGCAATGCTGCGCGAGATGAACGCCGATCTCGCCGCCCGTCTCGACGCGATCCGTTATGTCTCCACCGCGACCGTGTCGTTGGGCTTCAACGCGGACGGGTTCGAGCATCCCCTCAACGGCTTCGGGTTTGTCGTGCCGCGCAAAGAATCCACACGCCTGCTGGCCTGCACCTGGACCAGTACCAAGTTCACGCACCGCGCCGAACCGGGAACCGTGCTGCTGCGCGCATTCATCGGTGGGCCGCGCCGCGAGGAATCGGTCAATCTGGACGATGAGGCGCTGATCACGCTGGTGCGCGAAGAACTGCGTGATATCATGGGCGTGAGGGCGGAACCGGTGATCGCGCGCGTCTACCGCTGGGAACGGGGCAATCCGCAGTATGACGTAGGCCACCTGGCGCGTATGGATACCATCGACGCGCTGTGTCCGCCGGGGCTGTACCTGACCGGCAGCGCGTTTCGCGGCGTGGGCATTCCCGACTGTGTGAAACAGGGCCAGGCGACAGCACAGCAGGCCGTCGCGCATTTGCAGCAGGCCGCACCGCAGCCAGCGTAACAGTCTCTAGATTCACGATAAGG
>CAZMNL010000061.1:0-7219 GCA_964567525.1 uncultured Anaerolineaceae bacterium | reverse complement strand
GACAGCACAGCAGGTGATCGAAAATGTGCAGCAAACCGCCGCTGAACCGGCATAATCACGATGAGGGGAATTTGAGCTATGAGAACCGAACAATCTTCCGCGCTGTTTGCGCAAGCGCAGCAGGTCATGCCCGGTGGCGTGAGTTCGCCGGTGCGTGCGTTTCGCGGTGTGGGCGGCGATCCGCTGTTCATCGCTCGCGGAGAGGGCGCGTACCTGACCGACGCTGACGGCAACCGCTACGTGGATTACGTGCTGAGTTGGGGGCCGCTGATCCTGGGGCACGCACACCCGGCAGTGGTCCAGGCGGTGCAGCGGCAGGCCGCCCAGGGCACGAGCTACGGCGCGCCTACCGGACTTGAAATCGAACTGGCGCAGTTGGTGATCGACCTGATGCCCGCCGTCGAGATGGTGCGCTTTGTCAACTCCGGCACTGAAGCGACCATGTCCGCGCTGCGGCTGGCGCGCGCCTATACCGAACGGCACAAGATCGTTAAATTCGAGGGCTGCTATCACGGGCACGCGGATATGCTGCTGGTGCAGGCTGGTTCCGGCGTGGCGACGCTCGGACTGCCGGACAGCCCCGGCGTGCCACCCGGCGCGACTCAGGACACGCTGACCGCGCCGTTCAACGACCTGGACGCGGTTAAGGCGCTGTTCGAGCAGTTCCCTGGCGAGATCGCCGCCGTGATCGTCGAGCCGGTGGGCGGCAATATGAGCGTGATCCCGCCCGTTGACGGTTTCCTGCCGGGACTGCGCGATCTCTGCACGCAGCACGGCGCACTGCTGATCTTTGACGAGGTGATGACCGGCTTCCGCGTGGCGCTGGGCGGCGCACAGGCGCATTACGACGTGATGCCCGACCTGACCGCGCTCGGCAAGGTGATCGGCGGCGGGCTGCCGGTCGGCGCATATGGCGGGCGCAAGGACATCATGGAACACGTTGCCCCGTCCGGCACGGTATACCAGGCCGGGACGCTCTCCGGTAATCCACTGGCGATGGCGGCAGGACTGGCGACGCTGCGCACACTCAGCGCGCCGGGCGTCTTCGAGCGTGCGGTACGGGTAGCAACCACCGTGCGCGAAACGGTCGAGCAGCAGGCCGCGAAAACCGCGATCGCGGTGCGGACCACGCAGGCCGGGACGATGTTCGGCATGTTCTTCAACGACCACACGCCGACCAATTACGACGAGGTGAAAACCAGCGACGCCGACCGCTACGCGAAGTTCTTCCACCTGATGCTAGAACAGGGCGTGTACTTCGCACCGTCCGCGTTTGAGGCGGCCTTTACCGCGCTGCCCCATGAGGGCGAGCCGCTGGCGCACACCCTCCACGCGCTGGAACGAGTCTTCCCGCAGCTTTAGCCACTTGGAGCCAACATGCAAAAACGCCGCCTGCTCGCTATCTTCGCTGTTGTATTCGTGGACCTGCTCGGATTCGGGCTGATCCTGCCGCTGCTGCCTTATTACGCTGAAACGTTCGATGCCAGCGGTACGATGGTCGGACTGCTGGTCGCGTCCTATGCGCTTGCGCAGTTGGTCGGTGGGCCGGTTCTGGGGCGGCTCTCGGATCGCTTCGGGCGGCGTCCGGTGCTGCTGATCAGCATCCTGGGAACACTGACCGGGTTTGTGCTGTTAGGGGTAGCTCAGTCGTTGTGGGTGCTGTTCCTCAGCCGCCTGATCGACGGGCTGACCGGCGGCAATATCTCGGTGGTGCGCGCCTATATCACCGATGTGACCGACGACGAGAACCGCACGCGCGGCATGGGCCTGATCGGAGCAGCGTTTGGCATGGGGTTCGTGTTCGGCCCGGCGCTGGGCGGTCTGCTCAGCACGGGCGAGCGTTACGCGCTGCCGGCGTTTGTTGCGGCAACGCTGGCAGCTCTCAACTTTATCGCGGTGTATTTGTGGCTGCCGGAATCGCTGCCCGCTGATCGCCGCAATAGGCCGCACAGCGACGCGGCGCACCACCGCCCGCGCTTCGATCTGACCGCGCTGCGCACAGCATTGGCACGCCCCGGCGTCAGGCCGCTGCTGCTGATCAGCCTGGTTTATGGGCTGGCGTTCGCCATTTTCGAAGGGGTTTTTTCGCTGCACGCGCAGCGGCATCTCGCCCTGAAGTCTAACGAAACCGGCTTTTTGCTGGCGTATGTGGGCCTGCTGGTCGCGTTTGTGCAGGGGGGCGCGATTGGGTGGCTGTCGGCGCGCTATACGGACCAGCAGTTGCTACTTGCCGGTATGATCGGAACCACCGGTGGGTTGGTTGGCTGGGCGTATGCGCCTAACGTATGGTTGTCGGCGCTGGTACTGGCCCCGCTGTCGCTGTCGCTGGGTATCATGAGCGCGACGATCTACAGCGCGCTCTCAAAGACGGCCAGCGCCGAGGATGTCGGCGGGCTGATGGGCGTATCGTCAGCGATTGGCAGCCTGACGCGCGCCATCGGCCCGATCCTGGGCGGCGTGCTGCTGGATGTGCTCGGAACGTGGTCGCCGGGGATCTTCAGCGCGCTGCTGATGGGCGGGCTGCTGCTATACGGTCCCCGCCTGCTATCGCTCGCTGCGCATATTTCGCCGCAGGATGCCGAACACGAGCACTCACATGCCTGAATGTGAAACGGTGCGCTTAAGATTGCGCCGGGCAGGTTTCGCTGTAGGGCGTGTCGCGCATGAAACGCGCCCATTCGTCGGCGGTCATACTGCGGT
Source organism: uncultured Anaerolineaceae bacterium (assembly GCA_964567525.1). GTDB lineage: Bacteria > Chloroflexota > Anaerolineae > Aggregatilineales > Aggregatilineaceae > CAYRNY01. The sequence continues at coordinate 4,519 of CAZMNL010000061.1, read as the reverse complement.
TTGCCATGCGGCACGCTTGCTCGCGCCAGCGCTCCACCGAAGCCGCCCACACGATCACCTGGGTATCCCAACTGCCGGAAACCAAGAGGCCATCCGGTGTGAATGCCAGATCAGTGACCCAATCCTGATGCCCGGTCAGCGGCGCGCCAACGTTGCGGCGCGTGTCTAAATCCCACAGCCGGATAGTGGCGTCCTGGCTGCCGGAGGCTAACAGCGTCCCGGTCGGATCGAACGCTAACGCCGTCACGCGGCGGCTGTGCCCGACCAACGGCTGCCCGATGGACTCCCCTGTACGCGCGTCCCACAAGCGGATCGTTTCGTCGCGGCTGCCAGAAGCGAGCAGCGACCCATTCGGGTTGAACGCGATCCGCGTGATAATATCCTCGTGCCCGGTGAGCGCTTCGCCGGTCAGCCCTGCCGTGACCGGATTCCAGAAACGGATCGTGCCGTCTTCGCTGGCGGACGCTAAATGGCGACTATCAGGGCTAAACGCCAGGTCGAGAATCCCGGCGGTGTGCCCGAACAACGCATCGCTCACCGGCTGGCGTGTTGCTGCATCCCACAGCACAAGGCTGCCATCGCTGCCGCCCGACGCGAACCGCGTTCCATCCGGGCTGTAAGCCAGCGCCAGCAGCAGTACATTGTGATCATCCAGGGCCGGGCCGAGCGCCTGACCACCGGGAACCGACCACAGCCGCACCGTGCCATCGGCTCCTGCTGAGACGAGTACATCCCCCGCCGGTGCAAAGTCGATAGCGGTGACGACGCTGGTATGCCCTTCCAGCACGGCCAGCAGGTCGCCGCTGGTCGCGTCCCACAGCCGGATGGTGTTATCCTGGCCGCGTCCCAATGGCTCGCCGCCCGCCGAGGCGATTACGCTGCCGTCCAGGCTGACCGCGACGCTCGAAACAGCTTCCCGGTGGCCGAACAGCGTTACGCGGCGCAGCGCAACCGGCGCACTTTCCCAGGCGACAACGCGCGTATCGGCTCCCACTGAGAGCAAATAACTTCCGCCGGACGCGAAGGCAACATCCCACACCGCATCCGTGTGCGCCGCCAGCACATCCGACCGCCCGCTGAAGGTATCCCACAGGCGCACGGTTCCGTCAGCACTACTGGACGCTAACAGCCCCTCAGCATTGTAGGCCACACTCCGCACCCAATCGCTGTGTCCCTCCAACGGCGCGCCCACCGGATCACCGGTTTCGGAATCCCACACGCGCACCGTGTTATCGGCGCTGGCGGATGCCAGCGTGCGCCCGTCCGGACTGAACGCGACGCTAAAGACCCAGTTGGTGTGTCCTTCCAGGCGTAAACTGCGAGACTCGCCATTGACCGGCCCGCCGGTTTCGTCCGTATCGCCGCTGTGATTCATATCCCACACGCGCACCACGTTATCCGCGCCGCCGGACGCCAGCCGCGTTCCATCGGCGCTGAAGGCGACACAAAACGCGATATCGTCTTGTTGCCCCCCCCAGTCCGTGACCGGCTCGCCGGTTGCGACATCCCACAGCCGCACGGTTGTATCGGCGCTGGCGGAAGCCAGCCGCGCGCCCTGCGGATCGAACGCCACACCCCATACCGCGTCCGTGTGGCCCTCAAGTGTTACCGGCGGCGCATCGAGATCATCCGCGCGCCAGAGATAAATCGCACCGTCCGATCCCCCCACCGCGATCAGCATATCGTCCGGCGCGATGGCTAGCGCGTTCACCGCTTCGCCGGAGGGCAGCGCCGCGCGGTCTTTGATCTGCCACGTGAATGCATCCCACACGACGATCTGACCACTGCGGTCACCGGTCACAGCCCAGCGCCCATCAGAGGCCGCCGCAGCCGCGCGCACCGGGGCCTCGTGCGCGTACAGAATCGTGTAAAGATAGGGTTGTTCCTGCACCAATGTGAGCAAACTGTTCAGCGCGTCAAAGGTGGGGGCGGTGTTCAGGGCCTCAAGACTGATCAACAGCGCGCGGTCGGGCTGCTGGCGATTTGCCAGCGCGGTGATCGCCAGCTCGCGCGAGCGTGCAATATGCGCCTGCGTATCGGCGCGGTCGCGTTCGGCAATGCTGGTTGCGCGCGCGTGCTCGGCGCGCTGTTCACGGTCCCAGGCGAAACCCGCCGCGATGAGCGCCGCCAGCGTGATGATCACTAACCCGGTAATAAACATGCGCAACTGCCACAGGCTGCGCTGCCGCAGTTGAGTGCTGTGTTCCAGGTAAGTGCGTTCCTGCTCGGTCAGCGCGATGGTATTCGTTTGAGTCAGCGTCTCGTACTGTACCAGGCGCACGCCGCGCGCCAGGAAGCTTTTATCGTGGTGTGCGGCGCGCCATTCTGCCGCCGCTGCGGCCAGTTGGCGCTGGATGCGCAGTAGTTCGCGGCTCTCGGCTAACCAGTTTCTCAGGCGCTCCCAACCGCCGATCAGGGCTTCGTGCGCCACCTCAACGGTCGGTTCGCGCGTCTGTGGGTCGCGGTCGAAAGTCAGCAAGCGGTAACGCCCCAGCTCATCCAGCACGGACTGTATGACACTGCGCTCGATCCCAGACATCGACAGCGCATCGGACAACGGCACACGGCGGCGCGTGTCGGCGGTATTGTCGCCCACCGTCACGAGTTGTAAGAGCAACTGCCGTAAGGCTTGCTGCTGCGGCAACGTCAGGCCGTTATAAACATCTTCCGCACGGCGCGCCAGTGCCCCGGCCACCCCGCCGGTTTCCCGATAACCGGCCAGGGTCAGATGGCGGTCGTCGCGGCGTTCGAATAACTCGGTCAACGCATATTGCAGCAGCGGCAGCGCGCCGGGTTCGTCGCTGACTTCCGCTACAATCGCGTTCACGACGGTTTCGTCAACAGTCAGCATCTCGCGGCGTGCCGGTTCGACAATCGCTTCGCGCAGGTTGGCAGGGGTCAGGGGCAGTACGACTTCGGTATGGGCGCGCACCAGCCGCCCAAAGTGTGGATAGATCAGCGGACGGTCGTAAAAATCCGCGCGCAGCGTGATCACGATCCGCAGACGGCTGTCCGGCGCTGTTGCCGCGCGATAAAGTGTCTCAAGAAACGCGCGCCGTTCTTTTTCCCACTCAACCAATGTGAATACTTCTTCGAACTGGTCGATGAACAAAACCAGTTCAGAGTCGTCATCGGGCAAAAGCTGTTTGACCGCAGCGGCAAGCCCCCGGTTCTCGTCGTGCAGCATGTCGGCCAACACATCCGCCGCATTGAAGGATACCGCCAACAGCGCCATTTCAAGCTCGGCAAAAGGATACGGTCCTGGAGTCATGCGCGCGAAAAACCAGTTCTCCGAATCGGGCGCGCCGCCGCGCCGCAGTGCTGGAATAACGCCCGCCCGGACCAGGCTCGACTTACCGCTGCCGCTCGGACCAACCACCGCCAGCAGGCGTGCATCCGGCGGCAGTTTGCCAATCCTTGTGCAGATTTGCCGGATCATCTCGTCCCGCCCGAAGAAATGCGCAGCGTCGGATTCATCAAACGGGCGCAAGCCCTTGTACGGGTTCTTCGGTTCGGTAAGTGCGACGCTGAGATCAATGGTGCCATAATGCTGGGCTTCTTCGATTTCTTCCAGCGACTTAATGTGTACGTCTTTTTCGTTGTCTCCATTCCCACTCAGGACCCGCACCACGCGCCGAAAATCCGTTGCGAGACTCAGCGCATCAGGATAGCGCGTGCCAGGGTTCTTGGCCGCAGCGCGCATAATGATTGTGTTGAGGTCGGGCGGCAAATCCGAGCGCACGCTTTGTAAAGGCGGCATCGGGGTTTGAAGCTGCTGACGCAGCAGCGTGGTGTTATCCGGCGCGTCAAAGGGCGGGCGGCCTGTCAACACGAAAAACAGCACAATACCCAGGCTGTAAATATCGGACTGCGAAGAGATATACGCACCGGTGATTTGCTCCGGGGCCATATACGCCGGGGAACCAAACATCGGTCGCTCTCCGGCAGCGCCTTGTGTAAAGTCGCGCAGGTCTTTAGCAATACCGAAATCCGCTAGAAATGCGTTATTCTGTTCGTCTAACAGGATATTCGCTGGAGTTAAATCCTGGTGGATCACGCCGCTGCGATGTGCGACGGTCAGCGCCGCGCCGACCTGTTCCAGCAGTCGCACCGTATCCGGCAGCGGCCAGGGACCGGTTTTGACCACCGAGTCGAACAGCGTGCCGCCGCGCAGCCAGCGCATGACGAGATAAGCATTATCGGGTTCGCGCCAGTAGTCGTATAACGGCACGATGTGCATATGCTCCAGCCGCGCGATCAACTGCGCTTCGATCTCGAAGCGGCGCACAAAATCCGGCTTATTGGCATAGCGCGGCAAAATCACTTTGATCGCCACTTCGCGTTCGACCGCCGGTTGGTACGCGCGGTACACCGCCGCAAAGCCCCCGGAACCGATCTGCTCTGTTACCTGGTATCCGCGAATATGTTGTCCACTGAGATTACGCATGAGTTTTTCCCCGCCCGCCGTGCATAAACTATCGTCGTAACGTATAAAAAACGTCCCGGCTTCTGCCAGGAC
>CAZMNL010000060.1:0-11347 GCA_964567525.1 uncultured Anaerolineaceae bacterium | reverse complement strand
AGGGGAGCAAAGGCCAACGCATTTGGGTGATTTATTTCCTGGATCAGCCTAACTGTCAACTGCGTAACTTCTAATTGTATGGGGTCTGTTGCGGCCCGGACCCCGATCCTGCCAAGCATGGTGCGGCTAATGATATGCGCGAACTCCTATATACGTCAAGTAATACTAAAGTTATTTATCGAAGATTTAAGTTTTGGCATACAAAAACTTATCGATTCTTTCACGGGCGCGCATTAAGGTACAGTCGTTGTGATCTGATCGTCTATCTCACCTGCTGAGCCACATGGTTAACTGTGCCCAAAACACGCACTCGCTAACCCGCTTGCAACGTTGGCGCATCGAAATTAAATACGTTCTGCTCGGCATTTTGATACTGGCCGGCGGCGTTGTGTTTTCGCACAGCGCCGCCGCCAGCACAATTGCGCAGCAAATCGCACAGTCGTTACAAGCTGTCGCCGGTTTAGGGTTGTTCGGTGTGTTTGCTGGCGCGCTGATCGCCAATGCCACCGTAGGTATTCATATCCCCTACACCGCGCTAATGCTGACAATAGCCGCCGTATATGACAGCCTGACGGCTAAACTACTGCTGGCGGTTGCTTCTGGATTAGGGGCCAGCACCGGAGAATTTGTTTCCTACGCGGTGGCTTATCAGTTGTCCGGTACGCTGCACGCCAGCGCACTGATCGCGCGCCTGTACCGACTGATCGCGCGCTATCCCCATCTGACCCCATTGGCGGTGTTCGTCGGAGCGGTGTCTCCACTGCCCGACGACGTGATTATTGTGCCGCTGGCGCTGGCAAAATACCCACTGCGCAAGATACTTGTGCCCATGTTCAGCGGAAAGATTCTGCACAATGTCGGCCTGATCTTTTTGTTCGAATTTGTGGCCCACACTTACAGCGCCGCGCCGCAGGCACGCTTCGATCTGTCGTTAGGGGTGCTGCTGTTTTCGGGGCTGATAGTGCTCTACCAGCTCGAAAAAGACCAGGCCGCCGCTGATCTCGCCCCGACGCACGCGCCATCCATTGCCGCCGAGTTATAGGAACGCCCTGGCTATTCCCCAGACAGGTCAATCAGGAACACTATTACGCCGCTAAATGTTTCCTGGCGCACGATCTGATCCTGGTGAGCCAGCAGCCAATCCGACATCAGCGAGATATTTGTTTGCAGCGGCTTGAAGCTGTCCACCCAGTCCTGGCGGTGGAACTCTTCAAACGGCATACGGTACACTGCCCATATACGTTTGGACTGTGCTTCGAGTTGCGCGGCGGCGTCGGCATCAGTCGCGGAGATGCTGTCCGCTATAATCGCCGGATCACCGTCGAAAGCATAGCGGAACGCGTAGTAGGTGTGCCAGCGGTCGTACAGCACACCGTCACCGGGCTGGTAACCCTGCTCAACTACGGCGGCGGCTTTGCTCCAATCTGTGCGCTGGTATTCGCCCGAATGGTAAATGTGCAGCGTTTGCAGCGTGCCGGTCGCCAGCACCACCGCCAGCGCGCCCAGCATCACCGCACGCGGCATCTGTCGCCAACCGTAAAGAAACACCATAAACAGCGCCGGCATACAGATGATCAGGTAGCGATCCTTGTATTTGCCAAAGAACGCTACTGTGACGAACAGCGCCACAACCGGCACAAACGCCAACAGCAGCCAGTACCACCCCTGCGGATCACTGCGCTGCGCGCGCACAATCTGCCATGCGCCCAGTCCCAGCCCCGTCACGCCGATCACCAGCCCCGGCAGCATCACCCAGTGCCAGCGCCCATCATAGCCCATCAGCAGGTTGACGATGGTAATCGGTAAATCTTTTAGCGCCGGGTCAAACGACGTGTAAATCGGTGAGGCTTCCGGCCCCACCAGAAAGGTTGAAAGCGCGCCCCATAGCAAAATCGGGCTTCCCGCGATGACCTGCGCGACAAACCAGCGCCGCAGCATCCCGCGCTCACGACGGTAGAGCAGCACCAACAGCAAAAACTGCACAGCGGGCAGCCCATACGCGGCGTAGTGTGTCATATAAGCCATCAGGCTCGCCACCGTGAACACGATCCATAACCTCCGCGAGTCCCGGTGGCGCAGCAGCAGCAGAAACGCAAACGACACGATCACGGCCAGCAGCAGCAGAAGCGTGTAAAATCGCGCGGTGCGCGACAGAATCACATGCAGCGGATTGACTGCTAGCAGCGCCCCAGATGCCAGTCCCAGCAACGGGTCATCATAGAGATACGTCACCGCGTAAGCCAGAAGCGCAACCGTCGTCAGGCCAAAGATCAACGGCGGCAGGCGCAGTTCGAGCGGGGTTTCATGTGGCAGCAGGCGCATCATCATGTAATACAGTGGAACCTGGTTGCCTGCTTCCAACTGCGAATCTATCGCCTCACTCAGTGGGGCCTGCGCGCGATAGTGTACCAGAATTTCATCGGTCCACAGGTCGGTGGTGTCCAGCTTCCACATGCGGATCGCCACGCTAAACAGCAGGATAGCCACCAACCCGCCCAAAAACACAGCGGAGGGCAGGGCATCTTTACGCCGGGTGTACGGTTGCAGGATAGCAGAATGCATGATCGTGATCGTCCTCATGTGGATATTTGCCCCGCAACGATAGCGCCACTCGCCGGACTTTTCAAGTCCCGGTGTGGTCCGCGTGATTTAGAGAAGGGTAATCGCATCAAATCAAGCAGGTAGGTCTGCCCAGGCGTCGTAGTGTCGAATGTACTCAACCACGACGGGGTCAGCGATGGTCCAACAGCGCCGAACTCCGTGATCTCTGTGGTGAAAAAATCCTGCCCCCAATCTGGAATGCCCCCCCCTTTCACCCTTTCACTTGTGCGCTTGCTCCAGAATCAGACCTATAGTATGCTTAGCTTGCACCTTAACAGCGGTATGTTCTTGGAATTATCTGTCCGTTCGCTAGTATGGAGGGCGCTTCCTCCTCGCAGTAATCTGCGAGGTATCCGCGCTAAAATTGAATGACATTACTCGAATTAATGCGCACAATTGCATTGTTCGATGGGCTGACAGACAGCCAACTTCAACGGTTGATTGATATCAGCGATGAAGTTATCTTCGACGATGGTGATATTGTGTTTGAACAGGGCGAATCCGGCGACACATTGTATTTTGTCACCGAAGGTCAGGTCGAAGTGCGCCTGCGTAAAAGCCCGAAACAGCCTGAACGCACCCAGGTTTTTCTGGGGCGTGGTCAGCTTATCGGTGAGATGGCGCTGTTAGATAAAGGACCACGATCAGCGACGATCCTGTGCAGCCGAGATCGCACTGTCCTGCGTCGCCTCAGCCATGCCGCGTTCAATGAATTGTGCCGCGCAGATACCGCCATCGGATTTGTGATTATGCGTAACATGGCGCGTGACCTGTCGTTCAAACTACGTCATTCCAATCTTGATATGCGGGCCAGCTAACGGGACGCTCCATGTGGGTATAAGGACAGTACAACCGATGATGCGATATCAAGTGAGCTATGTGGTGATCGGCGGTGAGCATCCGGGGGCCATTGTCAATGAACTCAAACGTCCTCAGATTGGCGATCGTATTGATATCGGCAAAAATACGTTTGAGGTTGTTGAGGTTGCCGAGGTCATGCCGCCGCGCGGCGATTTTGCGTTCCTACATGCAACCGTCAAACCAGTCGGAGAACTGGTCAAACCGGAAAACGAGGCTTAGCCCATCGTCCGTTTTCAGTGATCCGGTTGAGGGCTGTCACTGTGAACTGCGTAACTCCTGCATTTCCATGCCAGCCAGGATGAAGGCACCTACGCCCTTGTGATCATTAGTCACGACCGGTTCGCTAGTATAGTACTCGAAAGAGCCGTCCCGATAGGGATCACCCCCCAGCCCGGCCACGCTGCAAATCTGGTTGAGGTTCAGCAGTCCTTCAGGGGTGACAGAGACAAGATGTTTGAGAATACCCTCATATCCCCGCTCGGCGGCGGCCAGGTACCGGTCATCCAGCAACCCCTGACGTATTCCCCGCGCCATCACATACACGAACATGCACGAGGCTGAGGCTTCCAGATAGTTACCCGGCCTGTCTTTCTGGTCGAGGATTTGATACCACAAGCCTGTATCCTGATTCTGCACGTTTACAACAGCGTCTACCGTGCGCCGGAAAATAGCTGCGACCGGGCCGCGCTGCGCGTGGTTCTCAGGCAGATGATCCAGCACGTCAGGAATCGCCATCAGGTACCATCCGATGGCGCGCCCCCAGAAATGCGGCGAACACCCGGTATGACGGTCGGCCCAACGCTGCGCGCGGCTTTCGTCCCACCCGTGATATAACAGCCCGGTTTGCGGATCGCGCGTGTGGTTTTCAATCAGCATCACCTGGTGTACAACGTCGTCAAACCCGGCAGGTTCGTCAAACCACCGCGCGTACTCCGCATAAAATGACCCGTGCATATAGATACCATCCAGCCACATCTGGTGTGGATAAATGTTTTTATGCCAGAACCCGTTCTCACGTGTGCGCGGGTGAGTGCGCAGTTGTTCCCGCAGCAAATGCGCCGCGCGTTCATAACGGGAGTCGCCTGTTTCCTGCCATAAGGGGAACAACAACTTGCCCGTATTGACATGATCGATGTTGTATTCTTCCATACGATACGTGCGAATCCGCCCATCGGGATCAACGAACGCATCGATGTTCTGCTTCATATAGTCGAAATAACGCTGTTCGCCGGTATGCCGCCACACACGCTCAATGCCACGCAGCACAACGCCCCATTCATAACTCCATTTGCTTCCCAGAATTGCATCGCGCTGCATAACGGAGTTCGCCATATGTACCGGGGGTTGAGCCGTCATTTTTGATTTCCTTTTTCAATCCTGACAAACAGATATAGTGTTACTGGTAACACGCATCATATAAGATGCATCCCGATTTTGTCAAGGAAGTTATTGCTTTTGCCCCAGAAACGCCCGGATAGGGTTCGTGAATTTGCTAAAATTGTGGTATAAAAATGTGACTGGTAACATTCAGCGGCTCGTAAGCATGTCTAGCTCAAAAGATAATCGCCCCACCATCCGTGACGTGGCACGCGAAGCTGGTGTTTCGCACCAGACCGTTTCGCGCGTCCTCAACGATCACCCCAAGGTCGCACCGGGTACCCGCGAGCGTGTTATGCACGCCATACGCAGACTCGGCTACGAGCGTAACCTGGCGGCGCAGATGTTGACTACACAGCGTTCACAGCTCGTCCAGGTGCTCGCTGTAGATGCCAAATTCCCCTTCGAGGTTCCGTTGCTGGCTCCCACGCCGGGATCGGCACATCCTAATCCCATCGAAAATCACGGGTATTCGGCGATTTATGTGGAGTGCCGTTCTCAAAGCCTGCCGCAAGCGTTTAAGACGGCAGCCGCGCGTATGGTGGACGGTATTTTTCTGTACGCGCCCAGGCTGCACATGGACGATGTTGATCTGCTGGATTTGAGTCACGGCATTCCATTGGTGCGGCGTGATTTTGCGCTCAACTCAAAACACATTACCTGGGTGGGCTTTGATCAAATTCGTGCCACTGAACTGGCTGTGCAACACCTGATCGACCTGGGGCATCGTGATATGGCCGTTGTTACCGGCTCATTGCACGCGATCAACGCGCACTGGCGCTACAAGACGTGGCGTAAAATGCTGCTTGCGCACGGGTTGGAACCGGGTCCCCGCGCGCACGGAGATTACACCACGCGCAAGAGCGCGATGGAGTCCGGTTATGAAGGCATGTCACAAATTCTGACCTCAGGTGCGCCGTTCAGCGCCGTGTTGATCGCCAATGATGATATGGCGCTCGGTGCAATGTGCGCGCTGCGCGAGGCGGGTTTGCGCATACCGGATGATGTGTCCGTCGTCAGCTTTGATAATGCGCCCCATGCCCGGTTCCTTGATCCACCCCTGACGACGGTGGCGTTTGACTTCGATCTGCAAAACCGGTTGGCTTTTCAGTTCTTGTTTGAGATGATTCACAACCCGGACACAGAACCGCACCAACACTTGTTACTTCCTGACCTGATCGTGCGAGGCAGCACGCAAGCATGGCGTTGAGCCAGCCGCGCGCAGCCGCTCAAAAGGAGTCTCTCGTGAAACGAAAATATGTTATTGTCGGCACGGGATCGCGGGCGGGCATGTTTGTCAATGCCATTGCCACCACCTACCGCGACTCGTGTGCCCTGGTCGGATTGTGCGATCAAAACCAGGCGCGCATGGATTGGTATAACGCCCGGCTGGTCAATGAATTCAACGTGCCCGCCTGCCCCACCTATGCGGCCTCACATTTCGATCAAATGATTCAGGACACACAGCCGGACACGGTGATCGTCACGACCATTGACGCCGCCCACCACATCTATATCACGCGCGCGATGGAACTGGGCTGCGACGTGATCACCGAAAAACCGATGACTATCGATGTGCCCAAAACCGAAACGATCTTTGATGCCATCGCGCGCACCGGAAAATCCCTGCGCGTGACGTTTAACTATCGCTATGCGCCTGCGTACACCAAACTGCGCGAGATTGTCCGGTCCGGTGTGATCGGTCGCCCTCTGATCGTTGACTTTTCCTGGATGCTGGACACACGACACGGTGCGGATTACTTCCGCCGCTGGCACCGCGAAAAACACAATTCCGGCGGGCTGATGGTCCATAAATCCACCCATCATTTCGATCTGGTGAATTGGTGGATCGACTCGTATCCCGATGAAGTCTTTGCCTTTGGGGACCTGTTATTCTACGGGCGCGATAATGCCGCTGCACGCGGTGAACACTATCCCTACACCCGTTATACCGGCGAACCTGCCGCACAGAATGATCCCTTCGCGCTGTTTCTCGATCAGGATGAGACTTTGCGCGCGCTCTACCTGGACGCTGAGCACGAAGACGGTTATCAGCGGGATCGTAATGTGTTTGGCGAAGCGATCACGATTGAAGATACCATGGCCGTGACAGCACGATATCGTAATGGCGTGTTATTGTCCTATTGCCTGATCGCCTATGCTCCCTGGGAAGGGGTGCGCGTAGCGATCACGGGAACCAAAGGCCGTGCCGAGTTGACGGTGACGGAAACGACTACCTGGCTCAAAGGGCAGCCGGGTGCTGAAGCTCATGACCTGACAGCCAGCAAGGGCGCATTCAAACGGGCGCAGATACACGTGATCCCGATGTTCGGCGAAAGGTATGAAGTCACGATCCCCAAAGGGGAAGGTGGGCATGGTGGTGCAGACCCCGTGCTGCTGGAGCAGCTTTTCGCGCCTGTGCCGCCGCCGGACCCGTTCAACCGCGCAGCCTCGCACATTGACGGCGCAGCGTCGATCCTGACCGGTATCGCGGCCAACCGCGCGATGGAAACCCGCCAGGTTGTGCGTATTGACGATCTTTTTGCGCTGCCGCGTTAAACATCGCGTCTGTTTGTTTTTGCCGAATGGGGTGCTGTGTGGCAATATTCAGCCTGAGTAGACAGTATCACGCATATCGACGCCTGGGACCACATCATGTTAACGATCCGTAGCGCGTTTCTGCCGATTGATCACCCTGATACCTATCCTGATTGGGTTGTATTTCGTGTTGGCTAATTGGATCGAATCCTTAACGGTCTGGGTAGAGCAGATTATACATTCGTTGGGATTGCCAGGAATTGTACTGATCGCTTTGCTCGAAAACCTGTTTCCGCCAACCCCCTCCGAGTTCCTCTATCCGCTGGCCGGAAAACTCGCTTCTGATGGGGCGCTGCCTGTCTTGGGTGTGATTGTGGCGGGTGTCCTGGGATCATTGATTGGCTCGCTAAGCTATTATGGGCTGGGACGCTGGCTGGGTGCAGTGCGTGCGCGCCGTATGATTGTGCGCTATGGACGCATCAAAGTGCTGCGTTTTACGCTCGAATTTATTGCCGTGGAAGATTATGATCGCGCCGTGCGGCTCTTTCAACAACGCGGCGGCGTGATTGTACTCGTAGCGCGTTTGATGCCGCTGGTACACAGCGCCGTCTCACTTCCGGCGGGTGTCACACAAATGCGCTTGCTGCCGTTCATTGTCTATACGGCGGTTGGCTCCACGCTGTGGATCGCACCTTTGACGCTCTTTGGGCTGTGGTTGGGGAATAATTGGGAAGATATCCTCTATTGGATGGACATCTACGAATACGTCTGGTACGCTGTGTTTGCGGTGGCGATCAGTTATTGGATCGTCAGGCGAATTTATGTTTCCCGAAAACGCCGCACGACGGACAACTCCGTCACATAATCCGTATGCCGGGGCATAAAGTCCCCGCGTCAAATGAGGACTGGCTTGTGTACCCTCGTAAACTTGCAGCCTGGATGGTTCATCTTTATACCGGTTTGGGGGGCATTATTGGGATATTTGCCCTGTTTGCGGCGGCTGAAGGTCGTATCCGAGATGCGTTTCTGCTGCTCATCGTTACGATGTTGATCGATGCTACGGATGGTATCCTGGCGCGCCTGGTTCGCGTCCGCGATATGCTGCCGAATTTTGATGGCGCAATGGTCGATAATGTGATCGACGTGCTGACTTTTGTCTGGGTCCCGTTATTCATCATATGGACCGAAAACCTGCTGCCATCCCCCGTCTGGATCGCTGTGCCCGTCGTGGCCGCGCTGTATGCGTATGGGCAAACCAACATGAAAACCGATGATGCATTTTTTCTCGGTTTCCCCAGTTATTGGAACATCATCGCAATGTACCTGTACTGGTTCCGTCCTTCGGATGTGATCGCGGTCCTGGCGATTAGTGTGCCTGCGGTGCTGACATTTGTCCCCACCCGTTATCTGTACGCCAGCAAAAACCGCATCTTATGGAAAACGACCTGGTCGCTGGGTGCGCTGTGGGTGTTGATGGTGATGTATGGTTTGTCACAGGATAACCCTGACCGTGCGCTGATGTGGCTGAGTTTGTTTTACCCGGCGTACTACATGCTGGCGAGCTTCTATGTGGATTGGCGTGTGCGGCGTGGTACGCTCAAACAGTCGGATAACAACCGCGTGGGATTGCGGAGAATATTTAAGGCATCGGAGTTTGATGTGGCCCTCAAACTGCGCAGTCTGGGCCGCCGAAAAATCGGATGACATCCAGAAAAACACGGTCTGCGCGAAACATTCTGTGGAAGAAGCCGCAGCCGGAATCACCGGATTCAGCTAGCGATTGGTTCAACATATAGCTCGCCCGCTAACTCGCTGCCAAGCACGAAACTGCTGCCTTCACACACCAGATGCACCGGGCCATTGAACGGGCTGTGAGCCGTTACCGTCAGGTGAATGCCGGGCATCAGGTGAACACTTGCGAGGTAACGCAGTTTTTCCGGATCGTGGGTTTTGACCCGGCTGACACGCGCTTCACTTTTTTCAGGCCAGTCGATCAACGGTTTGTCATCAAGCACCGGCATCACGCCATCCTTAGAGGGAATCGGCTCCCCGTGAGGACAGCGTGTCGGATGCCCGGCCATCTCATCCATCCGGTTGATCAGTTTCTCATCAACACCACGTTCGAGCACGTCCACCATGTCATGTACTTCATCCCAACCGAACCCCATGATTTTTACCAGAAAAACCTCAAGGATGCGGTGACGCCGGATCACCTGAAGCGCGATAGCCTGGCCTTCAGGCGTTAGCCGTACCCCTTTATATGGTTCGTGCTCAATATAACCGTTCTCTGCCATCTGCCGGATCATACGAGACGCGGCCTGTAACGAAACACCCATGCTCTCCGCCACCATTGAAAGTGTAGGCCAGGCCAACGTCTCTTGCAGACGATAAATCTCACCGAGATAGAACCATACTGTTGGGCACACGGATGTATTTTATTCCTTGCATAACAGAATTCAACCCGGTTGAAAACCGCGTTTCCGGCGCAAAAAGCGACGTTTTCAAGCCGGTGTCTGGATTTTTAAGATGTGCATCTGACAAAATATAACTGCTCGGACTTCTGGGCGCAACCATTTTTGCCGATTTCATCGAAAGGATTTTAGGAGTGATGCGCTACACGCACTCGTCAACCCGTTTACTTGTATTCACCCTGACCAGCAGCGTACTGTTACTGGCGATATCCATCATGTCCTTGATGGGCAGCAATGTGTCTGAAGCCGGGCAAGCGGCTACACCGACCGTCACCGTTGAGAACGCGCCGCCGCCCGGTACGATTGAACATGCGCTTGGCTCGACAGAGCTTCAAGCGATTCCGGTTCGAATTGTCGTGCTGGAATGGACCTATGCTGAAGACCTGCTGGCGTTGGGGATACAACCTGCCGGGGTTGCTGATGTAAACGGATACCGCAAATGGGTAAATGTCGAACCGGAACTATCCGACGCTGTGACCGATGTAGGCACGCGCCAGGAACCGAGTCTTGAAACTATCGCGGCGCTGGAACCGGATTTGATCATTGGCGTGCAGTTCCGGCACGAATCGATTTACGGCGAGCTGAGCGATATTGCTCCCACCCTGATCTTTAACCCGTATCCCGGTGAAGATGGCCCCAATCAGCTTGATGAGATGCGGCTGACGTTCCTCACCATTGCCCAGGCAGTTGGGCGCGAGCAGCAAGGGCAGGACGTGCTGACCGAACTGGACAAAATTTTTGAGGCCGCGCAAGAGGAACTTGCCGACGCCGGGTATGTGGACCGCGAATTTGTGCTGGCCCAGGCGTTTACCAGCCAGGATGTGCCCCAGATTCGCCTGTTCAGCGATAACGCGATGGCTGTGCAGGTTGTCCGGGCAATCGGGCTTAAAAATGCCTGGGATGTCGCGTTCGAACAGTACGGTTTTTCCACCGTCGGCGTCGAAGCGTTGGCAAACGTACAGCAAGCGGATTTCTTCTACGTGGTGCAGGATGATGACAACGTCTTCGAAAACCAACTGCGCAACAACCCGGTGTGGCGGAATCTGGCGTTCGTGCGCGAAGACCGCGCCTATGCGCTGGGCGGTGACACCTGGCTGTTTGGCGGGCCGCTGTCCGTTGAGCTGGTCGTGGAAAAAGTGGTTTCGCTGCTGCTGAACCAATGAAATCCATCACGTCCCGTTATTTTGCGGTGAAACATGCTGCCTTCCCCCACCGGTCAACGCAGAGTTGGCCGGTGGGGACCATCATCAGGCGTTACAGCCTGCCGGTGATGGTGTTCGTTGTTGGCCCGCTGCTGCTGGTGATGCTAAGCCTGATTCACGTGTCACAAGGTCAGTACGCTATCGAACGCCAGACGATCATGGAGGCAATTATCGCGCCCGAAGACACATTGGCACACAGCATCGTGCATTATGTGCGGCTCCCGCGTTTGGCGGTGGCGCTGCTGTCGGGTATGGCGCTGGCGACGGCGGGCGTGCTGCTGCAAGGTGTGACGCGCA
>CAZMNL010000059.1:0-11557 GCA_964567525.1 uncultured Anaerolineaceae bacterium | reverse complement strand
CATTACGTTGTATGCGTTTGTGTGCCGGTATATCAACGGCGAACCCCAGACGCTTGAATGCGCAGACTGGGCCTGGGTCACGCTGGACGAACTGGATCGCTACGCCTTCCCGGTCACGGATCAGAAGATTATCGCCATGCTACGCAACGGTGGCAGGCAGCTTGGCATGGACCTGTGCTAAATCTCACATCAGGGCCGCACGTGTCCCTGCCCCTCAATCAGCCACTTGTAAGTGGTCAGCGCTTCCAGCGCCATCGGGCCGCGTGCGTGCAGCTTCTGCGTACTGACCGCGATCTCCGCGCCCAGCCCCAACTGCGCGCCGTCCGTAAAGCGCGTAGAAGCATTCACATACACCGCCGCAGAATCGATCTCGTTGAGGAAGCGCGTCATCGACTCTGCGTCGCTGGTGAGAATACCGTCCGAGTGACCGGTGCTGTGCTGTTGAATGTGCGCCATCGCCGCGTCAAGATCGGGCACCACGCGAATGCCGAGAATCAGGTCCAGCCATTCAGTATCAAAGTCTCCCTGACCGGCGGGCTGAACGTGATCGGCGGCCTCAAGCGCCGCCTGCGCCTGCCCATCCACGCGAAACTGCACGCCATCCTGGGCCAGGCGCTCGACCACCTGCGGGATAAACTCCGCCGCGATATCCTGCTGCACGAGCAGCGTATCCAGCGCGTTACACACCGAGGGCCGCTGCACTTTCGCGTTCTGCACAATCGCCACCGCCGCCGGCTGGTCCGCCGTCCGATCCACGTACAGGTGACAGATACCGATCCCCCCTGTGATCACAGGGATCGTGCTATTCTCGCGGCAGAAGGTATGCAGCGCGTTACCGCCGCGCGGAATGATCATATCGACATAATCGCTCAAGCGCAGCAGTTCGGCAACATAACGACGATCCGTATCGCGGATCAACTGTACCGCGTGTTCCGGCAAACCGAGCGCTTGCAGCGCGACCTGGATCGTGTCCACCAGCGCGATATTGCTGCGCAGCGTCTCCGAGCCACCGCGCAGAATCACGGCGTTGCCGGTTTTCAGCGCCAGCGAAACCACGTCAACGGTTACATTCGGGCGCGATTCGTAAATCACACCCAACACGCCAATCGGCACGCGGCGCTTACGCACCTTCAAACCGTTAGGCAGCGTGCGCGCGTCGAATTCCTGCCCAACCGGGTCCTCCAACCCGATCACGCCGCGCACGTCGGCGGTCACACCCGCCAGCCGGTTCGCCAGGTTAAGCCGGTCGATCAGTGCCGGAGTCAGCCCGGCAGCGCGCCCGTCTTCCACATCGGCGGCGTTGGCTTCCAGGATCGCGGCGCTGTTGGCGTCAATCGCCTCCGCGATGGCACGCAGCGCCGCGTTTTTAGCGTCCGCATCGAAGCGCCGCAGCGCACCGCTGGCGGCTTTGGCTTGCTTCCCGATCTGCTGCATGTTGATCGTCATCGTAATTGCCTCCCTGTTTAAACAAGCACCAGATTATCCCGGTGAATGGCTTCATCGCCGTAGGTATAGCCCAGCACAGCTACGATATCCTGCGTGTGATGGCCCTTGAGCTGCGCCAGTTCTGCGCTGGAATAGTTCACCAGCCCGTGCGCGACCGGCTTACCCCCACCATCCACCACCTGAATCACCGCGCCGCGTTCGAAGTCATCCCGCACGCGGCGAATACCCACTGGAAGCAGGCTCGCGCCCTGCTGCCGCAGCACAGCAACCGCCCCGGCGTCAATTTCGATGTGCCCCTGCGGACGTTCAGCCAGCAGCCAGCGTTTGCGACTCTCGATATGCCCCACTGCGGGAACAAAGGTCGTGCCCAGCGATTCTCCCGCCGCAATACGCAGCAGCACATCCGGCGCGCTGCCATTGGCAATCACCACGCGCGTACCGCTGCGGGTCGCCAGTTGCGCCGCGTGAACCTTCGTCGCCATGCCACCCACGCCCAGCCCCGACACGCTGCCACCGGCTAACGCCGTGATCTGCTCGTCAATGGTATCCACCACCGGGATCAGCCTGGCAGCGGGATCGGCACGCGGATCGCGGTCGTAGAGACCATCCTGATCGGTAAGGATAACCAGCAGTTCCGCGTTGAGCAATACCGCAATCATCGCAGAAAGAGTATCGTTATCACCAACCTTGATCTCGTCAACAGCGACGGTGTCGTTCTCGTTGACCACCGGCACAATGCCGTAATCCAACAGGGTATTGAGCGTGTCGCGGGCATTCAGATAGCGTGTACGATGTGATATATCGCTGTGAGTCAGCAGCACTTGCCCGATATGCAGATTGTACAGCCCAAACAACATACTGTAGACTTGCATCAGGTGGCCCTGCCCTACCGCGCTGAGCATCTGCTTGGCAGGCAGGTGCTCCGGTAACGACGGGCTTTTGAGCACTTCGCGTCCGGCGGCAATTGCGCCAGAGGACACCACCACGACCCGGTGTTTCTGCTGCTTGAGGGTCGCAAGCTGGCGGATCACCTCAACCATACGCGGGCGCGAAAGCCACGCAGTGCCGCCGGTCAATGTGCTGGTACCAAGTTTAACCACCGTAGTTTGCATACGTTATCCTGCCTGCCTCATAAACGACGCTGCCCATGAGTGTACCACGCCGGAAGCTAACGCATTATGTGCATAGCGCCGAAACCGGCCCCAATCCAGCGTGAACGGATCCGGCAAACATGCGATAATCTACCGAGAAATGTGCATCGTAACACCGCGAATGTGCATCTTATATCATGTAGGACTCGTGTTTTTGCCCGTTCACCAGCCAGGGAGTTATTGAGAATGACCTTAGCGCTTGGAACCCCTGAAAATCCGCTTCGTGTGGCCGTTATCGGTTCAGGACCCTCCGGTTTTTATGCGGCGGATTATTTGCTCAAAGCTAAAGATAAAACCGTTGAGATCGACATGTTCGAACGCCTGCCGACTCCCTTTGGGCTGGTGCGCGGCGGCGTAGCCCCTGACCATCCCAAGATCAAGTCGGTCATCCGCACTTACGACCGCATCGCATCGCATCCCAACTTCCGATTCTTCGGCAACGTTACCTTTGGGCAAGACCTTAAGCACGACGAAATCTTAAACTATTACCACGCAGTTGTGTATGCCGTTGGCGCACAAACGGACAGCCGCCTGGAAATTCCCGGTATTGACCTGCCCAACAGCCACGCCGCCACCGAGTTTGTGGCGTGGTACAACGGACACCCCGACTACGCCGACCTGGAATTCGATCTCTCGCAGGAGCGCGTCGCCGTGATCGGTAACGGCAACGTGGCGATGGACGTAGTGCGCATCCTGGCGCGCACACTGGACGAACTGCGCCAAACTGATATCGCCGATTACGCGCTTGAAGCGCTGGCAAACAGCAACGTCAAGGAAATCTACCTGCTGGGGCGGCGTGGGCCGGTACAGGCGAAATTCACCAACCCCGAACTGCAAGAACTGGGCGAACTCGAAGACGCCGATGTGATTGTCTCTCAGGACCAGATCGAACTCGACCCGCTGAGCCAGGCATACCTGGTGCAGAAACACGACCGCACCGCCGAGCGCAATTACCAGACGCTCAAGCTCTACGCCGACCAGGAACTGGAGGGGCGCTCCAAACGTATTCATCTGCGCTTCCTGGTCTCGCCGGTCGAGGTGATCGGCACTGAGCGCGTCGAAGCTATGAAGGTCGTGATCAACGAAATCTGCGAGAAAAAGCACATGCTGCGCCCCTGCCCTACCGACGAAAACGAAACCTTCCCGGTCGGGCTGGTTTTCCGTTCGATTGGCTATCACGGCGTGCCGTTGGAAGGGGTCCCCTTCGACGACTGGACCGGCACGATCCCGAACGAAAACGGGCGCGTGATCGACCAGGATCGCCTGCCGCTGCTGGGGGAATATGTCGTGGGCTGGATCAAACGTGGGCCATCGGGCATCATCGGCACGAACAAACCCGATTCCCAGGAAACCGCGAATATGCTGTTAGAAGACCTGGATAACGATAACCTGGCCGAACCGGAGTCCCCCCGGCGCAAAGCAGTCGAAGCCCTGTTGCGCGAACGTAATGTGCGCTTCGTGACCTATGATGACTGGCGCATTCTGGACGCATTAGAGATCGAACGTGGACAGGCCATCGGTCGCCCGCGCCTGAAGTTCACGCGCGTGGAGGATATGCTCGCCGCGCTGGACGAACAAAAACGCGAACCCGCGTAAAGAGCCGCTCTGGCAACCTGTTACGGCAGCCGCTTGAGGTGACGCAGCAAACGCACCGGGTAGCGGCTGCCCGCCTGGGCTTCGGTGACACCCTCCGGTACGATCAGCAAGCCGTCTGCCGTGACCATTGACATCAACACGCCGGAGCTTTGCGTACCGGTCACATAGGCGACCAGTTGGCCGCTCTCCCGCCGCAGCCGCACGCGCAGATAGCTGCGCCGCCCGTCCGAAACCACCGTTTCGCCCAGCACGGCCTCAGCCATCGGCACATCGTGCGGATCGCCGCCGAGCATCTGCATCAGCGCTGGGCGCACAAACACGTCAAACGTCACCATCGCCGATACCGGGTTCCCCGGCAGGCCGATAAATGGCACGCCCTGCACATGCCCAAAAGCCAGCGGCTTACCGGGCCGCAGGTTGATACGCCACAGTTCCACGCGCCCCAGTTCATCCACGACCGCCCGCACCACGTCATGCGTCCCGACCGATACCCCCGCCGAACTGATGATGATATCCGGGTCCAGGGCCAGCGCATCGCGGAAGGTCCGCCGCACACTGTCGAGCGTATCGCGCGCGATGGGCAAGCGGAGCGCCTCGCCGCCATGTTCGGCAATCAACCCGGCGAGCACGTAACTATTGCTGTTGCGAATCTGCCCCGGCTCAAGCGGCAAACCCGCATCGACAAGCTCATCCCCAGTTGCGATGATCGCCACGCGCGGTTGACGACGCACCGCAACCTGCGCATAACCGATAGACACCAGCACGCCGATATCCTGGGGGCGCAGCCGCGACCCGGCAGACAGTATCCGATCCCCGGAAGCGATATCCTCACCCGCCGGACGCACATAATCGCCCGGCGCTGCGCTGCGCATCACGGCTACCCGTTCCGGCAGTGCCGCGTCGCCGGTCGTGTTCCACACGTCGTCCGTATCTTCCACCGGGATCACTGCATCCGCCCCGCCGGGCAGCGGTGCGCCGGTCATGATCCGCGCAGCTTGCCCGGCTTTGATGGGCTGTTGCAGCACCATTCCGGCGCGCACATCACCGATCACGTCCAACGTGACCGGTTGATCTGCCCCCGCCGCATACACATCTGCCGCACGTATGGCGTAACCATCCATACTGGCATTGGCAAACGGCGGGATCGGGGTCGTGGCAATCGCATCTAACGCCAAAACACGCCCCAATGCCTCAGCAATCGGAACGTGTTCAGAGGGCATACGCCGCACCTGTTCAAGTATGCGGTCAAGGACCGTATCGACAGCGAGCAGATCGCCCAAACAATCTTACCTTTTCCAAACCAAATACTAACGACAGGTGGCGTCGTCTTTCACACCCAGATCGAATGTATCGGAGATCACAGGAATATCATCCCACCAGCACTTTGCATCAATGACAATGCCGCCGATCACGGACGTGATAATGCACAGCACCAGGAAACACCCGCAGCTTAACACCACCCAGCGACCGGGTCCGGCCCCCTCGTATAAGTCCTCTTGATAATCGTAGTCATAAGCCATCGGCTGCTGGGGCACCGCGCCGTACTGCTGCTGCGCAGGCATCCCGCCGGGCTGCTGGTATCCGCCGGGTTCCGGCGGCATTCCGGTTCGCTGCTGGGGCTGCGTACCGTAACCCGGCGCTTGTGGCTGTTGACCGTATTCCGGGCTGGGGGGCGCACCACTGACCATCGTCGCCGCCTGCCCTACCTCGGACGCGGCCCCCTCGTAAGCGAGAGTCACCGTTTCCCCTAACCCGATCATCTCACCGGGTTGGAGCTGGCGTGCGCCGGTCAATCTCTGTCCGTTGACAAACGTGCCGTTGGTGGACCCCAAATCTTCGAGCGTGTATCCACCGGCACCCTGAGTCAACCGGCAATGATGACGGCTCACTTCCGGATCGTTGATCACAATATCGTTGGTAATATCACGGCCCAGTGTTAACACACCCTGGTTCAGTTCGTAGATCTCATTAGGACGCGGGCCGCGACGCACAATTAGTCGGAAGCTGCTGCTACCCTGCATAAACCATGCCTCCTCGCGCGCAGGAAGTGGCGGAAAAGTCTCAATGTCGGACGGTTCGGAGTATACGGGGATTGTTTACGGATGTCAACAAGAACGGACCTCGCCGCCTGTCGCCAGCAAAAAAACGCCACCGTGTGGCGTTATTCTTGCAGCATCTACATCCACAAACCCGGCATGTTTAGGTAAAATCGCGCAACTGCCGGGACCGGCGCGGATGGCGCAAACGTCGCAGCGCCTTCCCTTCGATCTGGCGGATGCGTTCCCGTGTCAGGCCAAACTTCTGCCCAACCTCTTCCAATGTATAGCTGCGCCCATTTTGCAGCCCGAAACGCAGCCGCAGAATCCGCGCTTCACGCGCGGTGAGTGTGCTCAGCACTTCCTCGACCTTTTCGCGTAGCAGGTTTTGATACGCGCTCTGCGTGGGCGTGGGCGTGGTCAGGTCTTCGATGAAGCTGCCCAACTCGCTGTCTTCTTCTTCCCCTACCGGGCGTTCCAGGCTCATCGGACGCCAGCTTACCTTCAGCATCCACTGCACTTTACGCGGTTCAAGGTCCATTCGTTCCGCGATCTCTTCCGGCGTGGGTTTGCGCCCGTTTTCTTGCTCAAGCTGGCGCGCGGTTTTGTACAGGCGGCGGATGCGGTCGGACATATGCACCGGCACGCGAATCGTGCGCCCCTGGTCAGCAATTGCGCGCGTGATCGTCTGGCGGATCCACCACGTCGCATAGGTGCTGAAGCGATACCCGCGTGTGTAGTCGAACTTCTCGACCGCTTTCATCAGGCCCAGGTTGCCCTCCTGGATCAGGTCCAGGAAATGCACCCCGCGCCCCATATACTTTTTAGCGATGCTGACGACTAAGCGCGTATTGGCCTTGATCAGGTGATCACGCGCCGCCTTACCATCTTCGATGATGGCTTCCAGGCGTTGGCGCGTCTCGTCATCGGCGCTCTCGCCCAGGCGTGCCAGTTCAGCGCGCGCCTCGTTACCGGCCTCCAGGCGTTTAGCGAGATCAACCTCTTCTTCGTTGGAGAGCAGCGGCACGCGCGCCATCTCTTTAAGGTACAATCCAACCGTGTCGTCCGACGAAACCCCACTCAGGTCAAAGGTATCGTCGTCGCTGTCATCCTCAAAACTGTCATCATCCAGCTTATCCGCGTCGATATCGCCGGGCTTGTCACCGAAGACTTCCACGCCTGCCGCATTCAGATGCAAAAAAATATCTTCGAGTTCGTCCATCGCCTCTTCGGCATCCGGCAGAACTTCCAGGATATCATCCGTCGTCAAAAAACCCTGGTTATCCGCTTTTTCAAGCAGCGTATTCATAAATTCAACATTGAATTTGGGCCTTTCGCGCCCGTCAGGAAATGCGTTCAACGTCACGTCCCCCTATTCAGGTAAACCTGCGACTCGTTCATGAAACCGGTGTCTCACACTTAATCGTCAGAAGGGTCACGCCGGTTGAACTCCGCTAGAATTGCCAACCGGGGATCAACATCGTCGCGCTCACATGCACAGTCCGCTTCATTCAGATTTTGCCCACAATGCAGGCACAACCCTGCGCAGTCCGGTTTACACAGGACCGTCATGGGCAAATTCAAAATGGCTTCTTCGCGCAGAAGCGGCGTCAAATCCAGGTTGCCAGCTTCGTCAACCGAATACGCCGTCTCAGAAGACGGGGGAAAGGAAAATAGTTCCTCAATTTCGAGTTCTACGGGATGGTAGACCGAGACTAAACAACGCGAACATTCCGCCAGGACATGGGTTTGCAGCTTGCCCTGCAACAGAATACCGCGCGAATTGCGGCTGAAACGCAAGTTTCCGCGCAAAAAATCCAGGACAATATCTTCGTCCAAGCGCACACGTGGCAGGTCAAGCTCCGTGTTGCGCTGGTAGCCTGCACCCTGTGCCAGCAAGAAGCCGACATTGATTTTCAATACACGAGGATTCACAAACTGCTGCTGAGAATGGGTCACGATGAAGACCTTCTGAATGGCGGACAACTAAACTACTACCAGCTGAAGCTGGTAGGTTTCGGGCTAAAGCCCTTCCGCCTTCGGCGGCTGAAAGAGAAATATGCGCTGAAGCGCACGGTTTTAGACCGATCCGCCTTCGGCGGGCTAAAGCCCTGCATGGAAATAAAAAAGTAAGCCGCACGCTTACCTGGCGAGTATTTTGGCGCGGCCACCCGGAATGTCTTTTATTATCAATGACATAATTATAATGATTCGTGTATTTTATGTCAAGCTAACCGGGCTATTTATGAACAAAAAATGAATATTTGATGCGCTGCCTTTTACGAGTCTTTTATATTTTGCTCACAAACCCACACACACAAGGTGGTTTGCCCACGTCATTTGAGCGTGCGGAAATCAACGGTTTTACGCTGGCTAATGAATCGGCTATAATTCGGCTCACTCCGCATGGCGGCTGATAAACCATCCGATAACAGGAACAACGACTGATGAACATCCTTGTTACCGGCGCGCAAGGCAATCTGGGCCGTGAACTTGCCACGCTGCTGCAATCCCAGGGCCACGACGTGACCGGCACTGACATTCACGATACCGACATCACACAGCGCGAAGCCGTCGAACACGCCTTCGCCCACATCCAGCCCGAACTGGTGCTGCACTGCGCCGCACTCACTGCGGTGGATTACTGCGCCGAACATCCCAACGAAGCGCTGGAAGCCAACGGTTTTGGCACACAAAATATCGCGCTCGCCTGCCAGCAGTACGCGGCGGCGCTGCTGTATATCAGCAGCAATGAAGTTTTTGACGGGCGCGGGCAGCGTGCCTACTGGGAATATGACCCACCCGCCCCAATCAATCCCTACGGGTACAGTAAATGGGTCGGGGAACAGGTCGTGCGCGATCTTGTACCTCAGCACTATATCGTGCGCACGTCCTGGCTGTTTTCGCGCGGGGGGCAAAACTTCATCCACGTGATCCTGAAATATGCGCAAGAGAACCAGCCCTTGCGCGTGGTCACGAACGAAGTCGCTTCACCAACCTATACGCATGATCTCGCTGCCGCGATTGCCCGGTTGATCACCACCCGGCAGTACGGCATCTATCACCTGGTCAATGCAGGACGTGCCTCACGCTACGAGTTCGCGCGTCACGCGCTTGACCTGGCCGGTTATGCTGATACGCCCATTGAACCTATCGCGCTGGAAGAATTCCCCCGCGCCTCGCGCCCGCCGCAATATGCCGCGCTGCAAAATATCGCCGCCGCGCGCCTGGGGATTGTACTGCGGCCCTGGCAGGACGCCGTCGCCGTCTTTCTGCAAACCGAAGGTGTGATCACGTGACGGCTGAGAACCCCCTGTTATCGATCGTGATCCCGAACTGGAACGGCGCGCATCACCTGCCCGTATGCCTGGATGCCCTGCGCGCGCAGACCTACCCGCAGATCGAGATCATCATCGTCGATAACGCCTCGGATGACGGCTCGCGCGAACTGGTCACGGCACAGTACCCGGATGTAATGATCATTGCGCTGCCGGAAAATCGTGGGTTCACCGGCGCGTGTAATGCCGGGATCGAAGCATCCCAGGGGGACTACATCGCCCTGCTGAACAACGACACTGAAGCGGCCCCCGGTTGGGCGGCTGCCATTGTGGATGCATTCGCGCGTTATCCGGATGCGGGCATGGTTGCCTCCAAGATGCTGCTGTTCAACGACCGTGATCGGTTCCACACGGCGGGCGACCTGTACCGGGGGGATGGGCGGCTGGTCAATCGCGGTGTTTGGGAACTCGACCAGGGCCAGTATGATCACGAAGAATACGTGTTCAGCGCCTGCGGCGGCTCGTCGGCGTACCGGCGTACCCTGCTCGACGACGTGGGCCTGCTGGACGATGACTTCTTCTTTTCCTGCGAAGACATGGATCTCGGCTGGCGTGCGCAGATGGCAGGCTACCGGTGTATTTATATTCCCGGCGCAGTGGTTTACCACCATCTGGCCGCGACCGGCGGCGGTGAAACCGCCAGCTACCACGACGGGCGCAACATGATCTGGCTGCTCGTCAAGAACTATCCGCGCGCATTGTGGCGCAAACACTTCTGGAAGATTCTCCGCGCGCAGTTCGCGCTGGCCTGGGAAGCGCTCAGGGCGTGGCGCGGTGCTGCGGCCCGCGCCCGGCTGCGTGGTATGCTGGCCGGTGTGCTGGGAATTCCTAAAATGCTGCCCAAACGACGGCGCATTCAGCGCCGCCGGCGTGTATCTATCACATACCTTGAATCGATTCTGACGCCGGTTCCTGACGATCACGGACCAGAGACACGCGAGTAAATCACGTTGGAAACTGCAAGCGATACCCCAAACACAGCACAACCCTATCTCTCGATCATCGTTCCTGCCTATAACGAAGAGGAACGCCTGCCCGCCAGCCTGGATGAGATCGCCGCTTTTGTCGCCCAAAAGACGTATTCGGTGGAAGTTGTTGTTGTCAACAACAACAGCCGCGACAGTACCGGCGACGTGATCGCGCGTTTCGCCGCGCAGCATAGCTTTATCCGGGGCATTGACGAACCCACCCAGGGCAAAGGAGCCGCCGTGCGCACCGGAATGCTGGCAGCGCGCGGGGCTTATCGCTTCATCTGCGATGCCGATCTCTCGATGCCCATTGAGGAAGTCGACAAATTCCTGCCGGAGCAGTTCGGCGCGTTTGATATCGCCATTGCCTCGCGCGAGATCGCGGGCGCGGTGCGCTATGGCGAACCCTGGTACCGCCATCTGATGGGGCGCGTCTTCAATACGATTGTGCGCTGGTTCGCCATCCCTAAGCTACAAGATACCCAGTGCGGATTTAAGATGTTCCGCGCCGAAGTCGCCGAAGATATCTTCCCGCTGCAAACGATGGATGGGTGGAGCT
Source organism: uncultured Anaerolineaceae bacterium (assembly GCA_964567525.1). Taxonomy (GTDB): domain Bacteria; phylum Chloroflexota; class Anaerolineae; order Aggregatilineales; family Aggregatilineaceae; genus CAYRNY01. The sequence goes on along the minus strand of CAZMNL010000059.1, from coordinate 463 downwards.
TCGATGTTGAGGTGTTGTATGCCGCGCGGCAGCGTGGTTACAGCATCGTCGAAGTGCCGATCAACTGGTACTACAAAGCCAACACGCGCATTGAGCCGGTCCGCGATTCGATTGATATGTTCATCGAAGTCTTCAAAATCCGCCGCAACGGGCGGCGCGGCATGTACAGACGTACCTCATGATGCCAGCAGCCGACTTGCAGCACGAATACCGTCTGCGTGAACGCGGGTTTCATTACGTCGCCGGGCTGGACGAAGCCGGGCGCGGCGCGTGGGCCGGTCCGGTGGTCGCCGGGGCGGTGATCCTGCCACTGGATCGCTTCGACCTCGCGCACGTCCTGACCGGCGTGAACGATTCGAAGCTGCTCACGCCAGCCGCGCGCGAGGCATTTGTGCCGCGCATCCTGGAAACTGCGGTGGCGTGCGGCGTGGGATCAGCGTCCAACGAGGAAATCGACATGCTC
>CAZMNL010000058.1:0-11901 GCA_964567525.1 uncultured Anaerolineaceae bacterium | reverse complement strand
CTGTCGGGTATGCGGGATAAACACCCACAGGGCCGGTCGTCAGTTCCAGGCCGAGGTAAACCGAGTCGTTGATGCTGGATGCGACCGAGATCGCGGCTTCAGCCACCGAGGGATCGCCGTTGACGTAGTAGGTATCGCCGGAGTTACCCGCCGAACCAACCACCACTACGTCATTCGCCGCCGCAAGGTTAAATTCCTGGGTCAATGCTTCGGCGGCAGAACCGTAAGCGCCACCATAGGAGTTGTTGATCACGTCCAGGCGGTCGCTCATGTTGCCGTCGCCGTTGGGATCCATGGCGAACTGGAGCGCCAGAGACGCCGCCGCGAACGACACCGAAGGCGTGCAGTCGCCGATCTTCAGCGCGTAGAGTTCAGCTTCCGGCGCGACACCGGGGCCAATGCTGAAGATATTGAAATCGGTTGTGGCATCCCAGGGGCCGGCATAGGTTGTGCCAGTGGCACTGACCACGCCATAGCCCGCTGCGGTCCCGGCCACGTGCGAGCCGTGCCCATTGGTGGCGCAGTCCAGCGGGTTGTTATCACCAGCGGTATAAGTGGTACCACCACCCACCGGTGTACCACCGGTGCCCTGGAACGGCAAACCGGCGTCCCAGCCATCGCCCACGAAGTCGAAACCGCCGACAACTTTGCTGCCGTCGAAGTCGGCAATCGCCGTGAGGCCCTCGCGGGCGCTATAGGCGGCCACCGTACCCGTGCCGCCGAAATTCGCGTGTGTGTAGTCGATACCGCTGTCGATGATGCCAATGCGCATCCCAGTGCCGGTATAACCCGCACCGGCAGCCCAGGCGGATACCGTGTTGATGAACGGCACGCTGTTGGCGTTATCCAGGGTACCGATCTGGTCCGGGATCACGTCCTTGACGCCGGGCAGTGCCCGCACTTCTTCGATCTGGCTGGCATCCATGTTGACGACCAGCGCGTTCGACAGCAGCGTGAGGTTGGCGACCGTCCGGATGTTGTAGTTCGCCGCCAGCCCGGAGCTAAAGCTCACCTGGGCTGCACGCAGCGCATCCACACGGCCCAGCGCAGCAGCGTTCGCGGCGGGCGAGTTAGGATAAGCGTATGCGGCACTGGCTGCCGCTGCGGGTTCGCCTTCCAGCACGATCAGCGCCGTGATCGTGCCCTGGGGACGCAGCCCCATCGGACGCCAATCGGCATCCCCACCCGCTTGACTGACGGTATTGGCTGTCGAACGGTTGATATCTACAGGAGGACGAAGGGGTGTTGGTAAATCTGTTGGACCATCTTCACCGGGGCCTTGCGCGTAAGATACCGGTGCGGCCACCAAACTAAGCGCGATAGTGACCATAAAAAGTAAGGTGAAAAAAGATTTTGAGCGTCGGTTAGACATGCGTAGGCTCCCCCTTTGTTGGGATCAATATATACGCTGCACTGACTCGGGCAAATAGCTTCGCTCGACTTTATCAGGTTTGCTTATTTTTTTCAAAAAGTTTTAGCATGTAGTATGTGATTGGTTTATGGTTGGATGTGTCCCCCCTCTCCGAAACACGTGATAGTAGCTTTACGCCAAGCATAGTCTACACAAAAACGTGCGCTTCGCAGCATAGTTTGTGCAAATCAATCAAGCACCGGACCAAGCCCTGGTTGTCCCAGCGGCGGCGGGGTTCCGTCACCGGGGGGCTGCGTGTGAAGCTGACCAATCCGATCGATCCGTACACGAGCGACATTGGGAAGCTGCTGAATCTGGGGAATCAACAGCGCGTCAACTTCCACGATGATTGTGTTAGATAACAGGATGGTTGTGCCTAGAATTCGCGCATGATACGGCGGCGCAGTGAGCTGCACGATCAACGCCTGTTGGCTCGCAAACAGGCGCGCGCGCTCCGTGCGCAGGAGATCCAACCCTTCTTCGACTGTGGCAGCATCCTGCATCACACCTGGGACTGCTTCCAACAGCGAGGGCTGCGCTAATTGTATGACGATCACAGCCGGACCCTCCGGTATAGCTAAAGGAGCAGATGCGGTAACGCCGGGTGGAGGAGGCAGCACTAACGGACCGGGGGGCGGCCCAACGGGTCGTAGAGGTCGCGCAGGGGTAGCCGGTTGAAATGCGCGCGCCTCGCCGGGATAACCAGCCATGACGAATACCACCATCACGCTGATTAGCAGCAGCGTAAATACAGTTATCATCCTGAGCATAGTTATGATCTCACCCAACAACCACCTTTCAGATTTCAGATACAGTATACTGCAAATCTTGTGCCAGGACTATTGCATCCGGTTGGGGAGTCGGGGCTAAAATTTTCGCCGGCACATGGTATAATGCGCGGGGCAAACCACACAACCAGATGTAATATAACGACCGGTTATCACATGGGATGTAATACACCGCGATGGCTATTTTAAGCGCACACAACGTCGCAAAGGCATATGGCGCAGACGATATCTTCCAGAATGTATCGGTGGATATTCCGCAAGGCGCGCGCATCGCGCTGGTCGGCTCCAACGGCATCGGTAAGACGACCCTGCTCCGGGTATTGATGAAGCACGAAGACCCATCCGCCGGAACGGTCAGCCACATGAAGGGATTAACCATCGGTTATCTGCCCCAGCGCCCGGAACTGTCCGCCGACCGTACTTTGTGGGACGAGATGATGACCGCCTTCGCCGAACTGCGCGCCCGCGAAGCACGCCTGGCAGCGTTAACGGAAGAGATGAGCGCCACAACCGGCGATGCGCTTGATGCTCTGATAGCGCGTTATGGACAGTTGGAGCAGCAGTTCGAAGCGGAGGGTGGCTATACCTACGAAACGCGCACGCGCCAGGTTTTACAGGGATTGGGGTTTGCGGCGGACGATTACCAGATGCCGCTGACACATCTTTCCGGCGGCCAGCAAACGCGCGCGCTGCTGGCCCGGCTGCTGCTGGAATCGCCGGACCTGCTGCTGCTCGACGAACCGACCAACCACCTGGATATCAACGCGATTGAGTGGCTGGAAAGCTTTCTCAATGCGTGGACGGGCGCGCTCGTGGTTGTCAGCCATGACCGCTACTTCATGGACCATGTGGTTACTACCATCTGGGAAATGGCCTGGAACCGGACCGAAGTCTATCGCGGCAATTACAGTCACTACTTGCAGCAGCGCGCAGAACGCCATGATCGCCTGCGCAAAGAGTACGAAACGCAGCAGGCATTTATCGCAAAAGAAGAGGACTATATCCGGCGCAACATCGCGGGCCAGAATACCACGCAAGCCAAGGGCCGTTTGCGCCGCCTGGAACGTCTCAAGCGCGATAACCTGATCGAACGCCCGCGCGATGAACACACGATCAACCTGGACCTGCAAACTGACGCGCGCAGCGGCGACAAGGTGCTGATGACCTACAACCTGGTGGCCGGGTATGACCCGGCTGAACCCCTGGTCAACGTCCCGGATATTACGCTTTACCGGGGCGAAATCGCCGCCGTTATCGGTCCGAACGGAGTCGGCAAAACCACGCTGATCAAAACGCTGCTGCAAGAACTCACCCCGCTGCGTGGATCGTCGCGGTTGGGTGCAGCGGTGGAACCGGGATATTTCGCCCAGGCACACGAGGGGCTGAACCCGGATAACACGGTGCTGGACGAACTGCTGCTGGTGCGCCATCTGCCGCTGAGCGAAGCGCGTAACTACCTGGCTGCGTTTCTATTCACCGGGGATGACGTGTTCCGCCCGGTGAGTACGCTCAGCGGGGGCGAACGGGGGCGGCTGGCGCTGGCAAAGCTGGCGCTCGGTGGCTCCAATTTCCTGATGCTGGACGAGCCGACGAATCACCTGGATATCCCCAGCCAGGAGATTTTGCAGGACGTACTCGCACGTTTTAACGGCACGATTCTGCTGGTCAGCCATGACCGTTACCTGATCGATGCGCTGGCGACTCAAATCTGGGATTTGCAGCCGGGCAAGATGACGGTCTTTGAGGGAACCTACCGGGCATACCTGCAAACGCGCGAACTGGCCCGCCAGCGTGAAGCGCAGGCCGCCGCCGGAGAAACCAATCCCACACGCGACGGCGATCATAAATCGTCTCCCGCAAATGGTAAATCGGGATTAACCGAATACCAGCGGCGGCGGCGGCTCGAAGAACTCGAAACGCGCATTCACGAACTCGAAGCGCGCCTGACCGTGTTGACCAACGCGCTAGAGCGCGCCAGCAGCACGGGTGAAGTCGAACGGGTGCGCGCCCTGGGTGAAGATTACACGGTAACTGAATCACAACTTGACGCTGCGATGCACGAATGGACACAGCTTGCCGATTGATTTAGGATCAGGAATGTGTTTACGTAACTTTGTAGAGAGGGAAATAGAACATCTTGGGTGAAGATGCTCTACTGAGCCTTGCCAGCATCATTGTGCTGGGTATCAGCGCGCAATGGCTGGCGTGGCGCTTACAACTTCCATCAATTTTGCTGCTGCTTATGGCGGGGTTCCTGGCGGGACCAATCACCGGCCTGGTCGATCCCGATCACCTGTTGGGCGAAACGCTGTTTCCGATAGTCTCCATCTCGGTCGGCATTATCCTGTTCGAAGGGGGCCTGACACTGCGCCTGAACGAGATTGCCGGGGTGCGGCAGGTCGTGTTTCGCCTGATCAGCATTGGGATGCTGATTACCTGGGTGATAGGCACGCTGGGCGCATACTTCATCATTGAACTCGACTTCGAGCTGTCCCTGCTCATGGGGGCGATCTTCGTCGTGTCGGGTCCAACGGTGGTCATCCCGCTGCTGAACTTTGTACGCCCACGCGGGCAGGTTGGCTCGATCCTCAAATGGGAAGGGATTCTGATCGACCCGGTAGGGGCAACGATTGCCGTGTTGATCTTTGAAGTGGTGCTCATTGGAAAGGCTGAGAACGGTTCAGCGGCGTTGATTGCGTTGGGGATGTTAAAGACGATTGTTATCGGCGGTGGTATCGGGATAGTTGCCGCTTATATCATGCTCCAGGTCTTTAAACGCTATTGGGTACCCGAACACCTGCAAAACCCGTTCGCCGTGATGGTGATCGTCGCCGCTTTCGCCTTTTCCAACCATTTCCAGCCCGAATCGGGACTGCTGGCAACCACCATGATGGGCCTTGTCCTGGCGAATCAAAGAATCATCTCTGTCAAGCACCTGTCCCAGTTCAAGGAAGATATCGGCGTGCTGCTGCTGTCCGGCTTGTTTGTGCTGCTGGCGGCGCGCGTTGAACTCGAGTCGCTGAAGAGTCTGAGCTTTCGCGCCCTGTTATTCCTGGGACTGCTGATCTTCGTCGCGCGACCGTTGGCGGTGTATTTCTCCACGTCGGGATCGAAATTGTCCTGGCGGGAGCGCTTGTTCATCTCGTGGCTGGCCCCACGCGGGATTGTAGCGGTGTCGGTGGCCTCACTGTTCGCACTGGAACTCACCGAGGCTGGGCGCGAGAACGCGGAGCTGCTTGTGCCGCTGACATTCTTCATTGTCGTGGGGACCGTTGCCACTTACGGCTTGAGCGTTTCATTTGTGGCGAAGCGCCTGAACCTTGCCCAAGCCGATCCCGAAGGTATTCTGATCACCGGGGCGCACGCCTGGGCGCAGTCCATCGCCAAAGCACTGCAAGAAGCCGGGCGCGATGTGCTGCTGGTCGATACCAACCGGGATAATGTTGACAGCGCCAAAGCGAATGGCTTACAAGCGGTCTATGCCAGCATCCTCTCGGAGCATATTCTCGACGAAACCGATCTGAGCCAGATGGGGCGCTTGCTGGCATTGACACCCAATGACGAGGTGAACTCGTTGGCGGCGCTGCGCTTTGCGGAGATATTCGGGCGTTCCAGAGTCTTTCAACTGCCGCTGCATAGCAGCGCGCGCAGCCGCACCGGGATCACGGCGGAGCAGCATGGGCGCTGCCTGTTCAACACCATCACCACCCATACCTATCTCGAACAGCGTTTTGAGGCTGGCGCGAAGGTGATCCGGGTTCGTCTGGACGAACAATTGAATTACAACACGTTCCGCGAACAGTACGGCCCGACGGCTGTACCCATGTTCCTGATCGATCCGGCGAATGGGATGATGGTCATTTCGACGGACAACACACCCATCCCGCGCAGCGGCCAAACGCTGATCGCGCTGGTGGATGCGATCCCCCCCGCAGCGACGTAACCCATACTCAATTGGGTGTAGCTATTTTGAATTGGGAAAAATGCGGGAGACAAACGACAATCATCTCCTGAAAACGGATGATATAGAACAATACCTTCGCCAAAATTTATGGAGACAGAAAAAAGCCGGTTTTGGTAAAAATTTGACCCTTTGTGACCTTTTCTGAACCACATTTTTGTGACAAATCTGAGCTTTTTCAGCAAAATTGCCCATGTTTTCAAAATTGGCGAAGGTATTGATAGAAGTTTAGAAAATGTTTCGGAATCCGCGCGAGTTTACCTCACCCCTAAGTCCCCTCTCCGCAGGCTGGAGAGGGGACTTAACCGCTCCCGTTCTCCCTCTCTCCGCGTGTGGAGAGGAGTTTGGGGTGAGGTGAACCGGCGAACGGACGATTCGCCAACAGCATCTGTTGATGTTGATGCAGTTGTTTTTTGACGACCTCTCAGGGGAATCGCTTCAACCGAGACCCTGAAGCATCCTCTAAATTGACTAACAGCTTGTGACTACTCAGGACCCGTTCCCAGCGCACTCCTGATGTTTGAATTCGGTTGGAAACGAGTACTAATCAGGACAGGCGCGCTGTTTTTTGCAGCAATTTTATAACGCCTCGCGTTATACTACCTGTTGTTCCCGCATGGCAAATCACATTGCGCAATCCGTTTTTCGCTCCTATCTCCAAACTACTTTCCGGTTCAAGGTCTTTTAAATCCAATACGGTTTAATTAAGCTCTGATTATGTCTCATCCTGAAGCCGTTGTTTGCCTATTTTCCCCTTGTTGTCAGGGAGCAGGAACGAGAAGCAAGCGATAAGACAGGAACCTGAGCGCACTTCGAAAATCCTTAACTAAACCGTATATCTCCGTTTCTTGCTCACGGTAACAGTTTTTGTATCCCTATTACTGGTGATTTCGAATTCCACCAGATGTTAGGGGGGACAGCGGCCTGTCCCAATAGCATACTTAGGTTGTGTCACTGGCACAACAGCCTCGCGCGGCACCAGGGCTGCCACGCACACTCAATGCGTGGAAGAAGTCGATTCAAACGGGTGGAGCGTTCTCAAGCAGCAAAGTCAGTGTAGGAAAGGGGCACACATGGCGAACGCGCGCATGAAGTATTTCATCCGCGTGACGAACGTGGGGATTTTCAATTCGCTGGTCCAGGCGGCGGAAGAAGCCGCGGACACACACAAGGCAGCCTTTGTAGCCCGTCGCAGCCAGGGTTACTACGAACTGCTCACGGCCAGCGCGAGTCTGTGGCGACAGTTGTATCTCTTCGGACAGTTGTCCGCCCAGGCACAAGACGAGAACATCGAGGGGGGAGAAATTCAAACGCTCTAGCGGTTCTTGGTGGGATACACGGACCGGTTAACCGGCGACCGGTCCCGCGCCCGGCATGGGGATGCCGCGGCATGGGGATGCCGGGTAATAACAACACAAGCGCCACGACAATTTATCGTCGTGGCGCTTGGTCTGTGGCGGGGAGGACAGGATTCGAACCTGCGAACCGGTTACTCACCGGTTAACCGCTTAGCAGGCGGCCCCAATCAACCACTCTGGCACCTCCCCGGATTATTGCCCGTGCGGGACGGACTGAACATTGGCGGAGGGAGAGGGATTCGAACCCCCGGAGACGTGTAACGCCTCAGTGGTTTTCAAGACCACCGCCTTAAACCACTCGGCCATCCCTCCGGGTTTGCCATCCGTTAGATAGTCCCTCCGAGGCGGCATCAGTATAGCATGATCCCAGGGGACGGTCAACCGCTTTTTTGGCGGTCACGGTTGCTTGTTCGTAGTTGTGTGACCGCTCAAACGCAGTCACGCCAAAATGCGCGGCGGCGGCCAACCGGATTCACCGGCGGGCGATTAAAAAAAGGCGTGTTTTCCGCGTAGTATTTTTAATAAAAATCAGCGCCAGCGGCAGGCAGCTATGATCGCGCGTTTTCCGTTCCATGTGTTGATTCTCCTCGATTTTGCCACTCTTATGCAGAGTATTACGTACAGCCTCCGCCAAAAGTTGTAACCGGGGATGCTGTATGCTGCGCGCAGTCGTGTATAATCGAGGGCAGGATCATGCGTAGAGTCTTTCGATCTGAAAGGAAAATCTGATGTCTGATCATACCGGTCACAACCCGCCGCCCACCATTGCGCCGCCTGTTTCGATCCCGGAAGCGGATACCTCGCCGCTGCTCGTGCGTCCGGGCTGGCAGTGCCCGCGCTGCGGTTCGCCCGACCTCGCGTCGGCGTACCTGGTGGAATCCGGCGACCAGTTCAAGTGGCATAATCTCAAGCTTGCACCTCGTGCGCTCAAGCTGCAAAAAATTCGCCGGATGCTGCGCCCCTACCAACAGTTGGTTAGCATATCGGGACAGGTCTGCCGCAACTGCGGGTATTTGATGCTAGAAGTTGATCCCGATGAATTCGCCGCAGCGGAAGACAAGTACGGGCGGCGATGATCACACAGGACGGGGTGAATGCGCCGTAAGATCACTTATGATCCCGACCGCGATTATTACGCGATTCTCGGTGTGGATGCCGGGGCGCACGCACACGAGTTGAAGCGCGCGTATCGTCTGCGTGCGCGTGAAGTGCATCCCGATCACAACCTGGACCGTGTCGCATGGGCAACCGGGCAGCTCCAACTGCTTAACGAAGCGTATGATGTGCTGAGTAACGCGCTGTTACGCCAGGAATACGACCGCGCGCGCTGGCCGCATGTGCGGCAGCCCCCGGAAAGCCCGCGCCCCCGCGAAAGCTACACGCCGCCGCCCCACGATCCTGACAAGCCCTGGTGGGAACAGGTCGCTGAGCGCGCGCCGCGCGGCTACCCCTTCAGCGCGGACGCCTGGACGGACAGTGCCGCATCCGCGTCGGCCCAGTGGGACGCTTCCACGCTGAACACGCAGGGCCGGTATCGTCCGGCCTGGCTGCGCGTCGCCGAGTGGCTCAACCGCCACAACCTGTCGCCGCTCAGCCGCGTGTGGATCACGCTGGTAGGGCTGGGGCGCACGCCCTACGCCGGCATCCTGAGCGTGTTGGCGGTGGTGCTGGCGCTCAACCTGGCGTTGATCGTCTACGCCTTCATCGAGCCGGATGCGCTGAACCAGATCGAAGCGCTGCTGGTCCCCGCCAACCCTTCCCCGACTGTGTCGCCCCCGCCGACCGCCGTCACGATCACGCCGGTTGACCTGCTGCAACAACGCTGCACCGACCCGCAGGCGCGCATCACGGTGCCTGTCTCCGGCGACGTGATCGGGGACTATTTCTCGGTATACGGCACGGTCACGCATCCCGACCTGTGGCATTATCAGATTCGGCTGGGCTACCTGGGTTTGCAGCGCACCGCCGCCGAGCCGGACGACTGGCGCGTCGTGCGCGCACCGCCGCAGAACCAGGTGCTCGCCGAAACACCTGTCACCGATGGATTGCTCACCGAAACACCGGTCGATCTCAGCGCCGCGCCACCGGGATATTACGCGATCCGGCTGCGCGTGGTGCTGCGCTCTAGCGCGGTGCTGGAACCATGTGATGTGGTTGTGCTGCATTAGACGAGGCGAGATTGCAGGAGCCGCCTTAAAACCAGGTAGCGTTGACATTTTCGCCTGAAATCAGCATCCGTCTGAGCACAAATGTCAACACGAGTTACTACTATTTTCAGAGCAACACGCACCGGAAGCGTCCCGCCCGACATCGTGCTTTGCCACGCATTAAGCCCCCACAAAATTTTTTTAAAGCGAACTTAGCCGAATGCATATTGTCAGCGCCGGGCAGCTAATGTTAAAATAAATACAATATGAAGCCTGATTGCCTGACCCTCTCTCTGCATTCGCAGTGTCTACGCTCCCGGCAAGGTGTTTTGAACGCAGCCTGTCGCAAATCATGTGCGCGTGGTGTGTGCGTGCGCAGTTACGCGCAACGCTTATTCGTATACTGCGTATAACGTGGTAAAACAGGAGGCTCGGTAATCAATGACACAGCGCGGAGCACGGCCTATCTCACCGCTTGACCTGCCGCTTGTACGCCGTTTAACCACCGAGCGGCTGCCCCTGGATATGAGCGCCGCGCTGTCGCGCGGGCTGCCGGGGATGGAAGATGCGCTGTTGTTCTCTGTCCCGCTGGCGGACCTGGGCGCACCTACGTTGGTGCTGCGCAGCGGGGATGATGGGTATATCGGGCAGTTTCGGCTGCGTGCCGACCGTAATGTCGCTCAACTGACGTTTTTAGCGCCGGACCCGACGGGCGGTGATCCTCATGACTGGGCCGCGCTATTAGAAGGCATTGCGTTCGAAGCCGGTAAACGCGGCGTACATATGCTCAACGCCGAAGTTGACCAGAACCACCCGGTTTTTCGGGCGTTCCGGCTAGCAGGTTTCGCTGTATACTCGCGGCAGGTGATCCTGCGACGCGAGCCGCGCCCGGTCCCGACCGAAAAATCGAACCTGCTGCGCGCAGCAAACTCTCGCGACAGCATCGCGATCAGCGCGCTGCAAAACAATACGGTTCCGCGCCTGTTACAGCAGGCTGAAGAACCCCAGCCCGCGCCGGACTGCCAGGGACTTGTACACGAACGCGACGGGCAAATCACCGCCTATCTAGCGGTGAACGGGGGAAAGTGTGGGATTGTCGTTAAACCCTACTTTCATCCAGAAACCTACGATCAGGCATCGGACCTTATCCTATCGACGCTGGCGCATCTGCCACGTGCTGAAAACGTCCCGGTGTATTTCTACGCCAGGGCCTACCAGGATTGGCTGCGCGGCGTGCTGGAAGAACTGGAGTTTGAATCATGGGCACACCAGGCTTTAATGGTTAAGTACACTGTCGTCCGTATCGGGCGGGCACAGGCCGTTACACTGCCCGAACTGGATACTAACCGTCTGACTCCACCAGTCGCAGACGGGCCGATGCCAATGTTACGCAAATTCGTGTCGCTGCGCCGGTTCAGGCGTCACGCAGATGTGACGCCGCTGGAACGACGCAACGGCAAATAACAACTGAGTGGTATACACGGATACTATGGAACGTCGAATCACGGATGACCTGGAACAACTGAAAGCTGTCCTGCCGGATAACCTGGTGAATGCGTTAAGCCGCCAGGGTCGCAGCGAGGACGACCTGCTGGAAGTCATCCTTGATCTGGGCCGCGTACCAACCGCGCGCTATGTGGATGGCGAAGTGATCCTGGTTGATCAGGAGATTACACCGCAGATCATCGCCTACGTCACCGAGCGCATGGGAGATTTCGACGAAGATAACCGGGCCGGGATCGAACGCACGCTGCATCGCATCAGTGCGATCCGCAACCGGCGCGGGGAAGTTGTCGGCCTGACCTGCCGGGTCGGGCGCGCGGTATACGGAACAATTGACATCTTGCAGGATATCATCGAAGCGGGCAATAATGTCCTGCTTTTGGGGCCGCCTGGTGTGGGGAAAACCACCCTGCTGCGCGAGGCCGCCCGCGTGCTGGCCGAATCGCGCCGCGTTGTGGTTGTAGATACCTCCAACGAGATTGGCGGCGACGGCGATGTACCGCACCCCGCAGTGGGGCGCGCCCGCCGGATGCAGGTAGCCACACCGCACTTGCAGCACGAAGTGATGATCGAAGCCGTCGAAAATCACAACCCGGAAACGGTTGTGATCGACGAAATCGGGCGCGAACTCGAAGCGCTGGCCGCGCGCACCATTGCGGAACGCGGCGTACAGCTCATCGGTACCGCGCACGGTAACTCGCTCGACAACCTGCTGCTGAACCCCACGCTCTCC
>CAZMNL010000057.1:0-11902 GCA_964567525.1 uncultured Anaerolineaceae bacterium | reverse complement strand
AGGGGAGCAAAGGCCAGCTTATTTGGGTGATTTATTTCCTGGATCAGCCTATAATGAGCCATATTATTTGTGCGGTATTCATACTGTGCGCGGCTTGTCGTAAGGACAGGCTGCGCCTTAAGTTGGATTAAAGGTAGAGTGGCCTATGCCTACACGTGTGTTAGTTGTCGATGACGAATTCGATACACTGAATCTGCTGCGCACGATTCTGGAAATCAGCGGTTATGAACCGGTGACGACGCTCAACTCAGTCGATGCGTTGGCGTTGGCGGAAGCGACCCGTCCCGACGTGGTACTGCTCGACATTATGATGCCCAAGTTAGACGGCTTTATGCTGTGTAAAATGATGCGCAGCAACGCACAGACCAGCGATCTGCCCATTATTTTTGTGACCGCCTATGAAGCGCTCGACCTCGAAGATCGCCGCAAGGATGCCGGGGCCGACCTCGTGATCCGCAAGCCGATTGATTTTGATGCGCTGGTCGGGGCAGTTGCCGAAGCGCGCCGTATCCGTAACAATCATACCCAGAATGCCCTCACAACGGATTCTGCGGGTGAGACGGAAAAAGTCGACGGGTCACACGGCAATGCCGCGCAGACGACCGGCACGCCCCCCAAACCGCAGAACGGATCGGATTCATTGTGAGCAAACCTGTTCGGCTTGCCCGCAGGATAACGCGATCTGATCCTGTCATCATCAGCCTATTGAGAAAGGACCAACCAGTTTGACTGCGCAACCAACCCACACCATTGTTATTATGCAGGGCGACCAGACCGGGCAAGAACTGCTGGATGAAGCGCTGCGTGTCCTGTCACCTTCCATCCTGCCCCCGGATATTCATTACCAGGTGTTCGATCTCTCGCTCGAAAACCGCCGCGCGACTAAAAACCAGGTGGTTTATGACGCGGCAGATGCCGTTAAAAAGCACGGGCTGGGCTTGAAGGCCGCCACGATCACGCCCGGCGACCCTGACGACGTGGGCAGCCCAAACGCGCTGCTGCGCGAAGCGATCAACGCGCAGGTGATCCTGCGAGTCGGGCGGCGCTTGCCGCCGGTGCGCCCGATTGCCGGTGTCCATGCGCCAATCGCCGTAGTGCGTATGGCGACCGGCGGCGCGTATGGCGCAAAGGAATCACGCGAGGGCGAAGGAATAGACGAAGTCGCCTACCGCACCGAACAAATCACGCGCCGGACCTGCCGCGTTGTGGCGGAATACGCCTTCCAATACGCGATGAAAAACGGGGCCAAAGTGTTCGGCGGCCCGAAATACACCGTCAGCCCGGTTTACGAGGGGATGTTCAAAGAAGAACTGGACGCCGCCTCCGAACGCTATCCGACAGTGCGCTATGAACCGCAGTTGATCGATGCCACCTACGCGCTGCTGCTGGAAACAACCGGCGAGGCCCTGGTGATCCCCATGCTCAACCGGGACGGGGACAGTATGTCCGACCTGGTTTTGAAGATGTTCGGCACGATTGCCGGGTCCGAGTCGGTGATTCTGAGTTTTGACGACGACCTGCGCCGCTGCGCCGCCATCGCCGAAGCGCCACACGGCACCGCGCCCTCACTCCAGGGAAAAAACCTGGCGAACCCGGTAGCGATGATCATGGCCGCTGCGACCGTGCTGAGCTACATTGAGAACGATCAGGCGGTGCGCGCCAGTCGCGCGATCCGCGAATCGACGCTCGAAGCGGTCTATGACGGCATTCGCACTGCCGACCTGGGCGGGCAGTCTACCACGTCCGAGTTTACCGACGAGGTTATGCGGCGTGTGCAGGCCAAGCTGGCCGTATGGGACGCACTCGGTTAGTTAACTATTGTGAAACTTATCCTGACCCACGACAACGCCGATTTTGATGCGGTCGCCTCACTGCTGGCGGCCCACAAACTCGATCCGGATTCAAGCCCAGTGCTGCCGCGCCGCGTTAACCGCAACGTCGAGCGTTTTCTGACGTTGTATACCGTCGCGTTACCGTTCATGCAGCGTGATGATCTGCGGCGCGGTGGGCCGGTCGAGTGTGTGACGGTGGTCGATACGCAGAGCTTTTCGACAGCGCGCGGAATGCGCCCCGAAACGCCGGTACACTTCATCGATCACCATCCCCTGACCCGTGATTTACCCGAATACGACACCTTTACCGGCGATACGGTGGGCGCGTGTACGACGCTGCTGGTGGAGCAAATCGTCGCGCAGGGGTTGAGCGTCGAACCCCTGGAAGCCACGCTGCTGCTGCTGGGGATTTATGAAGATACCGGTTCGCTGATCTACGGAACCACTACCCCGCGCGATATACGCTGTGCGGCTTGGCTGCTGGAATCCGGCGCTGATCTGGACGTGGTGCGCGAGTTCTTACAACATCGCCTCTCACCGGAACAGCAGGCGCTTTACGATCAACTGCTCGAAAACACGGAAACACTGGATGTGAACGGACACGCGGTTGTGCTGGCCTGCGCGCAGGTCAAACACCCGGTGGACGAGATCGCCACACTGGCCCACAAACTCCGCGAACTCTTTGAACCGAGCGCGGTCTTTGTGCTGGTGCAGCTCAACGGCGATATTCAGCTTGTCGCGCGCGGCACGACTGACGCCATTGATGTATCGAAAGTAGCCCGGCGGTTTGGCGGCGGCGGGCATGGGCGCGCGGCGGCGGCATTGGTACGCGAACAGGATATCGTCCCGGTGCGGCAAACGATCCAGTCGATGCTGCCGGAGATCATCGTCGCTTCAGTGCGCGTTGAGTCGCTGATGTCGATAGGGGTGCAGACGGTGCGCGCCGACGAGCGCATTAAAACGATTCTCCGCCGGATGCAGCGCACCGGGCACGAAGGTTTTCCGGTGGTTGAGCACGGGCGCGTGGTGGGACTGCTGACGCGGCGCGACGTGGATCGCGCGATGCAGCACGGGATCGGGGATCAGCCAGTGCGCGAGATCATGGAAGCCGGGGAGATCACCGTACACCCCAACGACTCGATTGATATCTTGCAGCAGCGCATGATGCGCAGCGGTTGGGGCCAGATTCCGGTTATCGATGACGACGGTAAGCTGATCGGCATTGTCACGCGCACCGACCTGATCAAACGCTGGGGCCAGCATCCTGACGATGGCCGACGCGAAGAAATACTGGCCTTGATGCGTAACGCCGTCGCGCCCGATACGTGGGTGCTGCTGCGCGCCATCGTGGAACAGGCGAACAAACACAACATGGGCCTGTACGTGGTGGGCGGTTATGTGCGCGATCTGCTACTCGGCGAGCCGAATCATGACGTTGACCTGGTGGTTGAAGGTGACGCGATTGAACTCGTGCGCGCCATCCGCGCCACCTACGGCGGCGATATGCGCAGTCATTCCCAGTTTGGCACGGCGAAATGGATGCTCGATGACTCCGTTGCGCAGACGGTCGGCGTAACAAATGCGGAATCACAGTGGCCGCCGTTCGTTGACTTTGTCTCGGCGCGTTCGGAGTTTTACGAACAACCCACCGCGCTGCCGGTAGTCGAACGCGGCTCGATCAAACTCGATCTACACCGCCGCGACTTCACGATCAACACGCTGGCGATCCGCCTCGCGCCGGAGCCAATGGGCGAACTGCTGGACTTTTACGGCGGCGAACAGGACCTTAAGGACGGCGTGATCCGCGTGCTGCACAGCCTGAGCTTTGTGGATGATCCCACCCGCATCCTGCGCGCGGCGCGCCTGGAACAGCGGCTCGGCTTCCACATTGAACCGCGCACCGAAGAACTGATCCAGAACGCATCGCAATTATTGGAGCGCGTCAGCGGCGACCGCATCCGGCACGAATTGGCGCTGATCCTGGCGGAAATGCATCCCCTGCGCCCATTGGCGCGGCTGGAACGCCTGGGCATTCTGCAACGGCTGCACCCCGACCTGCGCATCGGGGAATGGGTGCGCAGCGCGTTTTACGCGGTACGGTATGCGCGGCAGGCCCCCCCCTGGCCCTCGCTGGCAGAATTCGACAACTGGGTACTGACTACGTTTTCGCTGCTCACCAGTCGCCTACCGCAGCCCGACCTGGAAGAACTGGGGCGGCGCTTACAATTTCCGCGACGCTATCTCGACCACCTGCACGACGCACGTACCGCGATTGCTGCCCTGCCACACTTGAGCATGACACAACCGCCCAGCGCAGTTGTAGAACGGCTCGAACCACTCAATGAGGTTGGCTGGCTGGCAGCCTGGGCCGCCGCACCAACGGCAGTTGCCCGTGACCAGATCGCTGCTTTTGTGCGCGAGTGGCGCTTGGTCAAGCCGGCGCTGACCGGGCGCGACATCGGCGAACTGACCGATCTCCAGCCGGGGCCGGTGTACGCCGAGATTCTGCGGCGTTTGCGCTATGCCTGGCTGGATGAAGATGTGACGACACCGGAACAGGAGCGCGCGCTGCTCTTCGAACTCGCGCGGGGGTTCACGGATGAGAGCGCCGCGCCGGATGAAAAATGAGTGTTAGATGAGAAACAAATTAACCGGTGCAGAATCCGTTTGGCAAAGCGCCTGTTTGCGGTATTCTATTGCGCATCGTTGGGACTTTAATTATTTTTAGCGTTCAGGCGAGGAGACAGTAGTCGATGACAGTGGCAGCAATGCCCCAGGTACGGGTAGTACGGTGGCGTGGTGGACAGCATCCCACGCTGGAAAACATCACCCGCCAGATGCGTGAAGAGGGTCTGCGGCCTTACACATGGGCCAATACGCCCAACTTCCGTTACCCGGCCCGCAGTCATGGCTACGATAAAACACTTTACTGCATTCAGGGTACGATTGAAATTACTTTTCCGCAGTCTCGCCAGCGTGTCACGCTGGGTTCCGGAGATCGTATCGATCTGCCGCGTGGTGTGCGCTACAGCGCGATCATTGGTCCGGGCGGCGCGCAGTGCGTCGAAGGTAGTTACGTATAGATTTTTGTGTTTTTGAAAGCCAACTATTCAATACGACCTTTTTAACGCTAAAATAGCTTTCAAGTAAATTGATTTTGATGTACATTGGGCAGGGTGAGCCGCAGCGGTTCACCCTGGTTTGTTGTCAGGACAAAAACTATGAGGTGATGCCATGCGACGCCTGTTTCGAGGCCGTACACGCCGCCGTCATGATGATGCCGCCATGCCGCAGGATGCGTATACAACCGAGGATGAACAAGAAGACTTCCAGCCCTTTGTCCCTGTCGCGCGCAGCTACGAAGGGTATGAGGACGAACCGGAAGACGCGGACACCTACTATCCCGAACCGGAGCGCGCACCTCGCCGCCGCCGTTTACGGTTGCGCGGGCCGCGCCTGCCGCAACTGCGTGTAGGCGCAGCGATCCGCTGGGATATGCTGCTGCTCGTCGTGCTGCTGATCGCGGCGGGCGGGGCCGGTACGTGGCTGGTGCGTGGCGATGTACCGGAAACGGTGCGCGCGTGGTGGCCGGGCACGCTGGCAGCCTTTGCCGGGGTGTGGATGCTGGTGGCCCTGCTGCGGCAGCACGTGGAGTCGTTTCTGGGCGCGACCGTCTTCGCGGGGATCGGACTCAGCCTGCTGATGGATACGCAGGACATCGCCCCGTTTGAAGAAACCCTGTTCGGCGTGATGCTGGTCACATTGGGCCTGGGCATCGTGATTCGCGGTTTTCTGCTGCGGCAGCGCGTGCCGTATTAAGGCGGGTATGCTGTAACGTCCGGCATGGATTTGGCATCTTATTGTATAGGTTGAAAGACTCTCTGTTAGAAGTTACGCAGTTGACAGTTATCAGTCGTCAGTTTGACAGGCGAACGTGATGCCCTGATTCAACTGAGGCTGATCCAGGAAATAAATCACCCAAATGCGTTGGCCTTTGCTCCCCTTCCCTGAGGGAAGGGGTTGTGGGGGATGGGGTAATTATTTTCTTGGCGTAGCCTGACCACTGATAACGGATGACTCGACGCCGAGAACCAGGCTTGTTCCTCACGGAGCCAATGTCATCTCGCGCGAACTGCGTAAGTCCTATCTGTATTGGAAAACGGGTTGGAGGACGGTTTATGAGCGCTGATGTCACTATCGGCCTGGCCTTTATCGCCGGGATCATTTCGTTCATCTCACCGTGCGTGCTGCCGCTCGTGCCCGCGTATGTCGGGTATATGGGCGGGCGCGTGACGCAGCAGGTGACGCAGCAAGGCACAGATGCGCCACGACGCACAGTCCGCCAGCGCTTCGGGACGTTCATTCACGGGTTATTCTTCGTACTGGGCTTTACCCTGTTCTTCGTCGTCTTCGGGCTGCTCACGACGGCAGCCGTCTCGTCATTGACCGCGTTCGGCGTGACCGAGGGCGATATCCGCGAAGCGATTGCGCGCGTCGGTGGCACAGCGGTGATCCTGTTCGGGCTGCACATCATGGGAGCACTCAACCGCGTGTTAACGTGGCTGATGCGGCAGGCGCTCAAGCTGGACAAAACCCCCTACGGTAACATCATCTCGCTGATCATCGGGGTGGCGCTGATCGGGGCGGTCTACTGGCTGTTCGTCGAGTCATGGTTCATGGCGCTGCTGATGGTCCTGTTATTTACGCAGGTGTTCAACAACGCGCTGAAAGCCAGCACGCCCGGCGATTTCTGGCTGCGCGTTCTGACGCGGCTGCAAACTGCGCTCTACGTCGATACGCGCCGCCAGGGGCAGGCGCAGCAAAAACAGCAGCAGTACGGCTATTTCGGCTCGCTGTTTATGGGTGTGGTCTTTTCGGCGGGTTGGACGCCCTGCATCGGCCCGATCTACGGCGCAGTGCTCACCCTGGCCTCGACCGGCGGCTCGGTGTCCGAAGCGGGATCGCTGCTCACGGCGTACTCGCTGGGGCTGGGGATTCCGTTCCTGCTGACGGCGCTGGCGCTGGACCAGGCGCAGGGCTTGTTCCGCCGCTTGCAGAAGAACATGCGCATGATTGAAGCGTTTAGCGGCGCATTCCTGATCCTGATCGGTGTGCTGGTCTTCAGCGGGCAGTTGGAGCGTCTCGCGCAGCTTGGTAATGAGGGCGAACTGGGCGACATTTCGCTGAACCTGGAAAACTGCACGGTGGCAGTGGTTGAGGGGCGTGTCAGCCTGGGGAATACGCTCGACTGCGTGCGTGACGGCGTTAAGGACGATTTCTACATCACCTATGCCAAACCGCACCCGCAAGTATCTGACCCCGATGTCGTCGTCTCGGCCCTGGTCGAAGCGGACACGTTGGACGTGCCCCCCCTCGGTGACAATAACGTGCCTGATGCCGGTGCCGCGCTGCAAAACGTGCGCGAAGGGCTATCGGTCGGGCAGCGCGCGCCGGACTTCACCGCAGCCACGCTGGGCGGCGAAACCGTTTCGCTGTCGGATTATCGCGGGCGAGCCGTGCTGGTGAATTTCTGGGCGACGTGGTGCGGCCCGTGCCGCGACGAAATGCCCGACTTCCAGACGATCTACGATCTCTATGGGGCGGAGAACTTTGTAACGCTGGCGGTGAACTACGCCGAACCGCGCGATAAAGTCACCGCATTTGTCGAAGACCTGGGTCTCACGTTCCCGGTGGTGCTGGATGAGTCGGGGCGCATCAACGAACAGGTGTATGGGGCCGCAATTATCGGCTATCCGACCAGTTTCCTGCTGGATGAAAACGGCGTGATCGTGTCTTATTTCCCGCGTATCGTCTCCGGCGAAGAACTGATCGCCGCGTTAGATCAGGTATTGAGCGGTGACAACCGCTCCGAAAACTAAGCCGCAAGACAGTGTGTATTGATCCATTTGGTCTCATTTTCCCCGAGGTTTTTTACACCTCCGGGAATTGCTGGCGTGCAAGTTTTTGCTTGAAAGAGTCGTCCCTACCCAGGTCGTTAAACCGTGACACGCGCCCGCCCGTTAGCCGCGTGTGCCAGCGCATACAGGTGCGGAACCTGTCCGGCGATCACGTGCGGATTGGTGCGCCATTCGAACAACGGCCCCAATCCGCCGTATTCAAACGCTACCATCCAGGGAGTCGCCCACACGCCCGCTTTGATGCGGTCCAGCACCCATTCATAAAACGGCCAGTCGGCGTCCGTCAGGCCCAGGTGATCGGTCATGCGCCCCTCACGGCTCAGGCCGATGCCGGTGACATGCAGCTCGCGCAGAGACTCACCGGGAAGCTGTTCCAGGTAGTCGTAAGCGTACATGCCGATGCTGGCCGCAGAAATGCGCGCGTGCGAGATATCCAACAGAAAGCCGACCCCAGTTTGCTCAATCAGGGCACGGATCAGGTCCGGCTCGATCAGCGGGCGTTTGGCGCGGCCCCGCGCGCCGTGAAAGGGGATATTCTCCACGATCACGCGCTCTTGTCCGAAGCGCTCGACGGCGAGCTGCACGGCTTCCAGCGCGTAATCGTAGAGTGCGGCGCGGTCGGTGGTCATGTTGGACATATCCGTGAAAGCGTCGTCGCCCTGCATCAGGTGCAGGTTGACCATCGGGGTGTCCGTTTCCGCGCACAGCGCGTTTACCGCGTCCACGTCCAGCGCGCGGATCGCACCCGGATCGGTACGCAGCACGAAATGCACGTAGACCGGGCGGTGTTCGCGCGCCAGCGGGATCAGGTGCGGCCAGTCCGACGCACACTTGAAACGGTCGATCTGGATCGCACCGGATTGCAGCAGGTCGGCGGCCTGGGGCGAATAGTTGATCGCAAACTGCATGGCGGGGTTTTCCTTCCTGGTGGGTGTCTATGCGCGCACGAAGCATAACACAAAACCGCTGCCTGGGGACCGGGCGGTCGGGCAACGGTTGGCTGACGGGCAGTTAGTTGTGCGGCGGCAAACTCACGCCAGCGAGGGATCGTCGTAGTTGTAGAAGCCGCGCCCGGTTTTTTTGCCCAGGTGCCCGGCGAAGACCTTCTGGCGCAGCAGCGGCGCGGGCCGGTAGCGTTCGTCGCCCTTGTAGCGCAGCAGCGCTTCCAGCGTCCCGGCAACCACGTCCAGACCGATTTCGTCGGCCCAGGAAAGCAGCCCGCGCGGGGACCCCATGCCCTCGCGCATGGCGGTATCGATATCTTCCGGCGTGGTGTCGTTGGCGACCATCGTATACACCGCCTGGTTGATCAGGTTGCACACCATGCGCGGACGCACCAGCCCCGGCGCATCCGGCACGCGCACCACGCCGAAGCCGAGTTCCTCCCAGAAGCGGCGCGCGCGCGTGACCATCTCGAACTCGGTTTGCAGCGCGGGCGCAAATTCCGCCAGCCCGGTCACGGAAAACGGCGGCAGCAGGCCGTAACCCACCACGCGCGCCGGGTGCCCGGTCCAACTGGCGATCTCGGTCGCGCTGGCGGCCAGTGCGCTGACCAGCAGCAGCGCGTTGTCAGGCATATTGCCCTCAACCCCGCTGACCAACCACTCTTTCGCCGCCGGGGATTCGTTCAGGCTCTCAATGGCGACCTGGCAGCGCACCGCCGCTCGCACCATGCGATCCAGCACATCCTGGTCGGTGAGGTCATCCGCGATGAACAGGTCCACTTTATAATTGCGCGCCCGGCACAGCCCGGCGAGCGTATCGACAAACGGCACTTCCCCAACGATCAACACGCGCATAATAAATGATCCTGGTTCTGAGTGTATGCAGGCGGGGGAGTAGGGGCGGGTTTGATGCATTTTAAGAAAATAACCGGGGTATGTTCGCCGGGTTTACCTCACCCCACGTGCCCCCGCGTGTGCTGCGCACACGTTCCAATCAAGTTGGAGAGGGGGAGAAGGTCGCTTCTCAAGTCCTCCTCTCTAGCTCGGCTGGAGAGGGGGATTTAGGGGGTGAGGCCAGTCTGCGATATCCGCGATAATTTATCAATCTGCATCAAAACCGCCCCTACGAAACCCTTTTACAGGTCGCTCTGTCCCTACGCCTTCAACTGCTCGATGAACTTCTTGCGGAACTTCGCCACCTTCGGCGCGATCACCGCCTGGCAGTAACCCTGAAACGGGTTGTTCCGGTAGTAATTCTGGTGGTAGTCCTCCGCCGGGTAGAACGTGTCCAGCGCGGTGACCTGGGTCACAATCGGGTCAGACCATAACTTCGCCTCGCTGAACTCCCCAATCTTGGCTTCCGCGACGGCTTTCTGCTGCGCGTCATGTGTGAAGATCGCCGAACGGTACTGCGTGCCCACGTCCGCGCCCTGGCGGTTGAGCGTCGTCGGATCGTGGATCGTGAAGAACACGTCCAGCAGGTCCGCGAACGATACCACGTCCGGATCAAACGTAATCTGCACCACCTCGGCGTGGCCGGTGGTCCCGGTGCAGACCTGTTTATAGGTCGGGTTGGGGGCGCTGCCGCCCGCATATCCCGAAACGACCGACTCGACACCCTTCAATTGCTGGTAAACGGCTTCCAGGCACCAGAAGCACCCGCCGCCCAGTGTCGCTACTTGCATGTTTCCTGCTCCCAGGTACTCGATGTGTGTATGCGTTGTCGAGCAGAATATAGCATTTTCGCACCCCGGTTGGCGTGTTCCAACGGCGTTCTTACAGTGCGTCCTTGTCCTTGCCGGAGTCGGGATAGAACCCCCCGCGACGGCTGTTCGCCCCGGTCAGGCCCGCCTGGGTCATACGCTGCATACGCGGGTGCGGGCGGTAGGGCGTGGCGTAGAAATTCGCCTCAAAAAGTGCGCGCATCAGCGCAAACACGCGGTCCACACCCAGGTAATCCATCTGGCGGAATGGCCCGCGCGCGAACCCGGCGGCTTCGAGCAACTGGTCAACGGTGGCCGCGTCCAGGCTGCCGTCATCCAGCAGGCTGAGCGCCTCGCCGTAGTACGCCTGCGCCACGCGGTTCACGACCCAGCCCGGCGTATCCTGCACGACCATCGGCGTTTTGTCGACGCTGCGCACCAGGTCAACGAGTTCATCGACGAGTTCCTGGCGTGTGTGCGGCGTCTGCACGATCTCGACCACGCCGGTACTGTGCGCCGGGCGGAAGAAGTGCAGGCCGATCACGCGGTTGGGCAGGCGCGTCCCGGCGGCAAGCGCCGTGATCGGGTGCAGGTTGGTGCTGCTCGCCAGAATCGTGTTGGGGCGCACGATGCGATCCAGGGCGTGCAGCACGGTCTGTTTGGCGTCTGGATCGTCGGTCACAGCCTCGATCACCAGGTCAGCTTTGGCGCACACGGCCAGGTCGCCCGCCAGCCGGAACACGCGCTTGGCGCGCTGCGCGTCCCGCCGTTCGACGCGCGCATCGATCACCGCCCGGTCAATCATGCGGCTGATCTGCGCCAGCGCAAGCCGCAAATTGCGCGCGCTGCGGTCGTGCAACATGATCGGATTCCCGCTGAGCGCGAGCGCCTGCGCGATCTCCGTGCCGGTCGTGCCCACGCCGATGATGGCTATCTGCATCGCTGATCCTGTCTGTAGGGTATTTGCCGGATACATGACTCTGCTCATGACTCTATTGGAATCCGGCGCGCGTGGCAAGTGACATCCCCGCGCGGATTGTTGTATGATCGAAGGAAAGCCATTTACCGGGAGATTCCTTTATGCCCTTACAGCCCGATTTTGACGCCATGCGCGAGCGCATGGTGCGCGATCAGCTCGCCGCGCGCGATATCACCGACCGGCGCGTGCTGGATGCCATGCGGCGCGTGCCGCGTCACCGGTTCGTGCCGGAAGAATTCCAGGCGCGCGCGTACCGCGACGGGCCGCTGCCCATCGGCAGCCAGCAGACCATCTCGCAGCCGTATATCGTCGCGTATATGACTCAGGCGTTGGAACTCAAACCCGATGACGTGGTGCTGGAGATCGGGACCGGGTCCGGCTATCAGGCGGCAGTGCTGTGCGAACTGGCGCGATTTGTGTATTCGCTGGAACGCTATCCGGAACTCGGCGACCGGGCCGCGACTCTGCTCGACACACTGGGCTACGACAATCTCGAAATTCACACCGGCGACGGATCGCAAGGGCT
>CAZMNL010000056.1:0-12025 GCA_964567525.1 uncultured Anaerolineaceae bacterium | reverse complement strand
CACCCGATCTATACTTGAGCCTTCCAAAATGCAAAGTAGCCACACCCGGTAAAATGCCGAACAATCGCAGCGCAGGTCGTTAGTGTAGCATATTCTGTGTAGAGTTACAGTCTGCACCCTTGAGGAGATCAAAACATGGTGGACCAGATGCCATTGCCAGGGCCAGTTGTCGCTGGTGGTGTCGGTGGAAGTGGGACGCGGCTCATTGCCGAAATGCTGATGGCGCTTGATACGTACATCGGCAGCGATCTGAACCGCTCGCTGGATAACCAGTGGATGACCGTTTTATTGCGGCGCTCGCATTGGTATGCACGCTGTCATCCCGGCCAACCGGAGACGATCACAAATGCTATTCGCGTCCTTGAACGGCTGATGCTCCGGCGTGCGGCGCTTTCCACTGCTGACAAGCTCATGCTGTTAAAGGCCGTGCTTGATCACAGCTTCGGGCGCAATATCCCCGCCCAGGCGCGGTTCCTGACAATGATCTGGGCGATGCGCCGCATCCCCGGTTTGTTTTTCCAGCACGACATCAACCCGGCGCACTACAAACGCTGGGGATGGAAAGAACCGAATTCTCACGTATACCTGCCCTATCTGAACGACTCTTTCCCCGGTCTCCAATATATTCACGTCATCCGGCACGGGCTGGATATGGCCTTCAGCAGCAATCTGAACCAACTGCGCATCTGGGGCCGCGAATATCTCGCACAGCACAATGAACTGCCCCGCGCCGCGCTCGCTTACTGGATTGATGCGAACAGCAAAGCAGTGACGTTTGGAGCGGCGCACATGCCGGATCGTTTTCTGCTGCTGAACTTTGACGCATTGTGCGCCGACCCTGAACCGCATATCCTGCGGCTGCTGGACTTTCTGGACATTGACCGCGCGGCGTATGACCTGGAAAAACTATGCGCGCTGCCGCAGATCCCCCCATCCACCGGGCGCTATAAACGGTACGATCTGAGCGTGTTCACACCGGAGCAGTTAACCGCCGTCGAGCAATTTGGGTTTGCGGTTGATACAAACTAGATCAGGCGACGCAACAGGTAGCGTATGTGCCGTAAAACGGGTTTTGTCAGCCGTGAGAGCAGCGGCAGGCGGCGCTTTTGTGGGATTTTGCGCGGCAGATCAAACCCTGACAGGCGTTCGACCAGGTAAGCGCTGTAGAAGGTCGCGGGATCGAACTCCGGCATTTCGTCGCGGGCTTTGCGGCAGAGTTCATCGAACAGCGCGTCATCGTCGGGATTGTAGTGATCATAGACGTGGTGCCAGCCCAACCAGCGCGCTAACCGGGGGACACGTCGCTGCCGGTCGTGAATTTTGCGCGCGGCCTGTTCCGCCTGGCGCAGCGGATAATGGCGGATCAGAAAGCGGTAGGGATACACGCGGCAGCCGGGAAAATCGGCCCGGTGTCCCCCGGTTGGGACCAGGTGGACGCGCTGCCCGGTGTTTTTCCACGCATTGATACGCAGCAGGAATCCCCCGCGATTCTGCAATTCGAACCGTGTGAAGTGTGCCTGCGGATCATCACCGGTTTGGAAGGTGGGCGCAGGCGCATAGAAGTTGATCATCAGGTGATTGATCGCGGTATAGCCGCAGCGGTCCACGTGGTACAGCGCATCGCGCAGCGTGACATTCGGCCAGGGCGACTCGCGGAATTCGTCGATATCATGGTGAATGATCCACTGTGCGTCTAAGGTGCGGCTGACCGTTTCGATACGCGCTAACAACTGCTTATGCTGGAACAACGCGGGCGGGCCATCCGGCGGGAAGCGTTCCACGCCGATCACACCCTGACCCTGCAAGGCTTGCGCCCGTTCGTAAGTCCCATCGGTGGACCAGTTATCGATGATGTACACGCTCACGCCCTGCGCTGCCGTATAGCGTACCACCGGTTCGATGATATCGATCTCGTTGTACGCGCGCATGATCGCTACCACGCGAAAATCATCGGGAGCCGGGATCAGCGGCGGGCGGTGGTTATGCGCCAGCACCGCCAGCACGCGGTCCTTATCCCCGCCCGGTGTGGAGGCGGCCCGGCCCACAAACTCGACATGCAGCCCGGCATCGCGCAGCCGTTGTTCGAGCGCATCCAGGGACTCGTTCTCAGCGGGCAGGCTCAGCAGCGCAACCGGGGCGTGATCTAGCCAGGCGCGCAGCCTGTCCATATCTTCCGCGCTGACCTCCGGCAGTTCCAGCAGGATCACGGACTGCGCGAGAGCTTCTGCATTGGCCTGTGCGGGCATCCCCAACACATCTTTTACCCCAAACAGGTCCGTCAGTGCCGCCGCAAACTGTTTTATCGGATCAAGCGGGGTGGTATACAATATCGCTGAAGGCATGGCAGACCTACCGGCACCAGTGAGTCAGATCGCGGCCCAGCAGTTCGCTGAGCCGCTCAACGTCGGGTAAAAGGCGGGCATTCAATTCGGCTCGTAATGTCATATTCATCGGTGTGCGTGGTGCAGCGTAAGTATTCAAAGTACGCAGGGGTGCGATCACCAGCTTACTGAATACCGGCCAGGTTCGCGCAGTGAGTTTCAGCATGGCAAAGCGGACCAGCATGTTATACCCATCGTGCAACCGGTGGCTGCGAATGCGGTGGCTGGGATTGATCTGCTCAAACTGCGGTTCAAAGGTGCGATCCACATCCAGATAATCCAATGTCGCGCGATAAGCGGCGGCGGTATCCGTCTTGAAATCGTCGAAGATGATGACGTGTACCGCATCGCGCCCGAACTGGTCGAAATAGCGCTTTACCTGGTCAGTAAAGGCGACGACTTCACGATAGTACAACGCCTCTGGCATCCCCTGCGACATGGTGCGCGGGATACCGTGTCCCTGTTTGCGTACTTCCTCCAGGGCCAGCGCGGTTTCGAATGTCGGCGCGGTTTCATTGCCGGAATATACGAAATGAGCATAAAGCGAATACATGACTTCAGCCGGGGAACGCAGCATGATGATAATCCGCGTGGACGGATTAAACGCGTGAATGTTGCGCGCCGCCACCTGTGAATACAGATACCAGACCGATGACTCACCGATACGGGGATAACTGCCGGCCCCCTTGAACAAGTGTCGATAGGTGTCTGGATTGCGGTACAGGCGGAACTTGGGCGAGTCAAAATCGGTGGCGAAGAAGGTCGGCTCTTTGAGGGGCGACATATAAATCTGTGGGTGGGCCGCCAGATAACTGTGCATTGCGGTTGTGCCGCACTTAGGCGCACCGACGATAAAGAAATTGGGTTCAGGCACGTTTACGCAGTCTCCAAAACGTTAGATCGCCCAGTGCGGTGGTGTGAATACGTAATGCACGCCATGCTAACACAATTTGCAGCAGGTTGGAACCGATAATTCCCACCGCCCCGGCCACTGCCGCCCCTGAGACACCCCACTGAGGAATCAGCACAATATTGAGCGCCATGTGTAAGCCTAATCCGAACGCATTCCCAATCGTGGCGGCGCGTTCGTGCCCGGTCATCAGCAGCAGCACGCCTACCGACCCGGTCGCTGCATTGATCAACTGTCCGACGCTGAGCGCCACTAACGCGCTGTGCGCGGCGCGAAATTCTGCGCCGAAAAGCCCCAAAAACTCGCGCCCGAAGACGATAAACGCCAGCATAACCGGCAGCGCCGCCAGCGTAGCGAACCGGGCGCTGGTGATGATCGCGCGCTGAAGTTGGCGGTGTTTGCCTTCTGCGTGCAGTTGGGCCATGTGCGGCGCGAGTACAATATTAACCGAAACCAATAGCAAGCCAATGATTTGTGTGCCGCGCAGCGATACCGTGAATAACCCCACTGCTTCCGCGTTATCCAGAATGCCAAGCATGATCGCGTCCATCTGCCCGTTGGCGATGTTCAACCCCTTGTTGAGCATGAACGGGACCGCCGCCGCCATCCACAGATCGCGCGTATAAGCGGGCTGGGCCTGGGATACGTGGCGCGGCATTCGCCGGGACAGCAGCAGTGTGCTCCATAACAGCGCCACACCTACCGAACCGATTTGCAGCGCCATCGCCAGCGCCGCCGACTCAAGCGCACCGCCGATCACATACGCCGCGCCCAGCAATCCCAGGAACAATACCGGTTGTAGCACTTGCTCCGGAATCTGTGCCATCACAACGTGGCGCAAGCCCTGGATACCGGACTGCTGCAAAAGCAGTAAGGCGCGCAGCGGCAGCAGCAGGACTAATGCGATCACCAGCGTGATCAGCGCCGGTTCCGCGTAATCCGCGCGGTCAGCGGCCAACAGCGCCGGACGCCCGGTTGTTTCATAAGTGATCCAGGCGAGCACCGTTCCCATCCCGGCCAGCAACGCGGACATACGCAGTGTCGCGCGCAGGGAAAAACGCAGCAGCCCGCGCATCACGCCCCACGCTTTTTCGGACATATACACAGAGAAATTGCGCACCCACAAGCGATCCATGCCGAACAACGCCGGAACCGCCAGCAGCGTGATCCATGCCATCGCAAAGTTATAGACGCCGAACTGTTCCGCCCCCAAAAGACGTGCCAATACGAAGCTGATCGCAAACTTGAGCACCATGTTCAGGCTGCGGAAAACGAACGTGCCGCCCGTGCCGCGAATCAGGCGCGCTTTCGTGTTTCTACCGGTCATTTGGAGCATGAACCACTGTCGAAGAGGCGTCATGAACAACCTGCAATCTGAGTACAAAAGTTAACACAGCCTCATTGACCAAAAAGCTATTGTCAGTAGACCGCAACCTGAGTCAGAAAATCCCTGATGAAGTCCAAACGAAACCGCGCGAGGACGGGTGTGTGTTTGGTTTTTAGTGAGGGGTGATGGGTCAAAGCCAGGCGAGATCGCGCATTTTCCAATCACCAACAACCAATAACCTTTCGTCCGGTATGCGAGTTTTGCTTGATTTCCCCCTAAGCCTCAATTTGCGGTCCATTGCGGTATTCTGAAATTCGAGCGCGTGTATCAACGCGCGATCACGATATTGGTATCACCTTCACGCGCGCTCACCGTCCCGATCTCCCACCAGGGCGCGTCGTGTGCCTGCATCTCGGCGGCGAATGCTGTACGTTGATCGGGCGACAGCGCGATCAGCAGACCGCCGCTGGTCTGCGCGTCGAAGAGCAGCATCAGGTGTTCTTCCGGCAGCGCTGTGTCAAAACGCACCGCGTCCTGATACGCCAGCCGGTTCGCCGACGACCCACCGGGGAAGGTCCACATCTGCGCGTAGGTCATGGCGCTGTCGAGCAGCGGTACGCGCTCCGCGCTGAGATGCAGCGTCACGCCGCTGGACACCGCGATCTCGCTGGCGTGGCCCATCAGGCCGAAGCCGGTGATATCGGTCGCGGTGCGCGACCCGGCGGCGACGGCAGCTTCCGCCGCGCGGCGATTGAGCGTCACCATCCAGCGGATCGCGTCTTGCATGTCGGCGGGGGCGGCTTTGTCGTTTTTGGCGGCGGTCGTGATACAGCCCGTGCCAATCGGCTTGGTCAGGATCAGCAGGTCGCCGGGGCGGGCGTCGGCTTTGGTCAGCAGCCGGTCAGGATGCGCCAGCCCGACCACCGCCAGCCCGATTTTGGGTTCCTTGTCCTGGATGGTGTGCCCACCCGCGATCACGGCGTTGGCCTCGCGGACCTTTTCCGCCATGCCCAGCATCATCGCGGCGCTGAGGTCCGGGGGCAGGTTCGGGGGCAGCGCGGCGATGTTGAGCGCGATCAGCGGCGTGCCGCCCATCGCGTAGATATCGCTCAGCGCATTGGCGGCGGCAATCGCGCCGTACTGGTAGGCGTCGTCCACAATCGGCGTGAAAAAGTCCGTTGTCATGATCAGGGCGCGTTCGTCGTCCAACCGGTAGACGGCGGCATCGTCCGGCACGCCCAGCCCAACCAGTAAATCGGGGTGATCTGCTGGATCGAATAAATTTTGCAGGGGGCGCAGCACGTGCGCCAGGGC
Organism: uncultured Anaerolineaceae bacterium; assembly: GCA_964567525.1. GTDB lineage: Bacteria > Chloroflexota > Anaerolineae > Aggregatilineales > Aggregatilineaceae > CAYRNY01. The sequence goes on along the minus strand of CAZMNL010000056.1, from coordinate 6,093 downwards.
TTCAGGAGCCAGCTTAGACGCTCAACCGGCGCAAGACGACAGCGCCGTGAGCCGGATAATCTCGTCGCGGGTCATGGGATCGATTCTCTGTAATAATGCGATACGTGTTCGCTGAGACTATGCCAAAGATACGGCTTTTTAGCAACCCCAGACCCCCGCACAAGCAGGTGGGGCGTGCTGCTTGTGCGGGGGCGGGGTATCGGGAAGTCAGGGCCTATGCGCGGAATCTGCCGGGCGCGAGCGGCGGCGGCGGGGCGGCGAAGCCAGCCGTTCGGCGAAGTCGCGCACCTGGCTGAACGTAGTGGGTTTGATCAGCACGATATCGGCGTAATCCTGGATCAGTTCGGCGCTGCGCGGGTCGGCGGTGGCGACGATCACGCGCGTGTCGATCAGACGTTCGTCGGCGCGAATCTGCTTCAAAATCTCAGTCCCTGCCACGTCGGGCAGGTGCAGATCGAGTACAATCATTTGCGGGATCACGTCCTTGAGCCGTTCGACAGCCTCGCTGCCAGATGGGATGATCTCAGTTTCGAATCCAATGACCTTCAGTGCTTTAGCGAAAATGGCGGATGCGTCGTAGTCATCTTCAATCACGAGAGCAAAACGCTGGTTCATGCTGCCGGCTCCTGTTCCAATGTGAGGGGCAGCGTGACGGTAAACGTGCTGCCCGCTCCGACCTTGCTCACCAGCACGATATCACCGCCGAGCAGGTTCACGAGTTGTTTGACGATGGACAGCCCCAGTCCTGATCCTGAATGATGCCGCGTCAGCGGATCATCCACCTGCCGGAACGGTTCGAAAATGTAACTCTGCGCTGTGTGCGGAATCCCCGCCCCGGTATCTTCGACTTCAAGCGTCCAATGGGCGTCATCCTGGCGCTTGACGCGCACGGCGATATAGCCCCGGTCAGTGAACTTGACCGCGTTGCCAACCAGGTTCACGAGAATCTGCTGCAAGCGGTGCGGATCGCTAACCAGCGCGGGCGGAATAGCCTCGTCCACCGTGCATTCGAAGACGAGGTGCTTTTGCTCGGCTAACACGCCCATCATCGCGTGGATGTCAGCGATCAGCGCGCGCGGGTCGAAGCTTGACGGATTCATCGTGATGCGGCCCGCCTCAATCGCGGCCTGATCAAGCAGGTTGTTCACCAGGCCGAGCATACGCCCCCCGTTGGCGATAATGCGCCGGACGGTGTTGGTTTGCTCACCGTTCAACGGGCCGTCAATTTCTTCGTTCAGGATGTCGCCGTAGCCGAGGATCGCGTTGAGCGGCGTGCGCAGTTCGTGCGAAGCCATCGAGACGAACATACTCTTCATGCGCTCGACTTCAGCTTCGCGCGTGTAGTCACGGAAGACCACGACGGTCCCGGTTACTTGACTTTTTTCGTCACGCACGGCGGCGAAGCTCACCGAAAGCGTTTTGCTGCCCCAGATAAACTTGACCGGCATGTAATGATCATGCTCGTCGCAGACAAAGCGGATCAACGTGGCGCGGTCCTCGCTGCGCAGCGCATCTCCGATCAGCGCCTCGACGTGCTGGCCGACCGCCGCCTGTGGCGCATGGCCCAGCAGGTCCGCGATGGCGTAGTTGGCGACGATCACGCGCCCCTCGGTATCGAACACGATCACGCCGTCCGCGATGCTTTCCAGAATCGCCTGGTTCTTGCTGGACTCCGCCTGCACGCGCGCCAGCGCGTCGGCGAGGTCCTGCGTGCGCGCGATCACGCGCTGGTCCAGCTCGCGGTTGATCGCGCGCAGGTCCACGAGCGCACGTTCCAGGCTGCGCGCTGAGAGCCAGCTCACCAGCGCGACCACGATAAACCCGATGATGCCAGGGATATTGGGGATCAGGTCCAGTTCGATGATCGCTAGCGCGGAGATAATCGCGCTGCTGAGCGCGGCAAAGAAGAAACTCGACGCCGGGCGCAGCAGCACGCTCGCCATGATGATCGGCACGGTGAACAGAAACAGGCTGCGCCCGTTAGCGACTTCGTGCGGGACATCGCTGAACGTGAAGATCAGCGTCAGCAGCAGCAAAAACAGCACCGCGCCCAGCGGCCCGGAGTGGTAGTGGTTGATCAGGTAGATGACCGTGATCCCGCCGAGCATCACCAGCCCGCCCACGATGATCAGCAGCACTTCCAGATCGGCATGAGCAATCCCGGTGAGGATCATCAGGCCCGTGACCACCACGGCCAGCAAGTCCACCGCCAACACACCCAACAGCAGAATGTTGAGCAGCTTACGCCGCCGCGCGTCTTCCGGGTCCCCGGACGAGATAACCAGCAATTGTTTGAATAATGCCATCGTTGTGCGGCTTCCTATACAACTAACCCTGTGCGGCGAGCATCAGCGCGCTGAGGATCGCTGAGCGCACCACCAGCACCGGGCAGTACAGACTTTTGCCGATCCACAGCGGCGGGATCGGGTCGTGGATGTGCGTGGCGAGCCACTGCGCCCCGCGCCGGATCGCGTCTTCCGGCACGAGATGCCCGTACCGTTTCCAGATCATCAGGGATTGCAGGCAGTAGGCGGTTTCTTCGGCGGTGGGCATGTAGTAGCCCCACGAGCCGTCACGGTTCTGCGTTTCGAGAATCCAGTAAACGGCGTTATCGACCAGCCAATCAGCATACCCGGCGGCGGCGATCACCAGGTGCGTCGTCGGGTAGTAGGGCGACGAGTGCCACTTGTCGAACCAGAACAGCCGGATCGTCTGCACACGGTCCAGGAAGCCGAGTACCTTCGCCACCGAGGGATGATTGGCGGGCAGTCCGCCTTCGCGCAGCGCGCTAAGGATGTGGATATTGGCGCTGATCGATGGGTTGGCTTCCAGTTCGTAGCAGCGATAGTGATCGTCTTCTTCGTAGCGCAGCACGGCGGCGATATCCGGCTGGCGTCCGAAGCGCGTCAACACGTCGAAGATCAGCCCGGTGTCGTCACCGTCTTTGGGCGTGTAGCCGGATGCAAACCCCGTGCCTTTGGTGGGATGCCATACGGACTCCAGGAAGTCGGCATAGGGTTCGCATAATGCCTGAGTTTCGCTGTCCAGTGGCGCAAGCAGCGACATATTCCACAGCGTCCAGCCCTGTTCGAACACGTCAAATGGGGCCACGTCTGGCGCGCCGCCGTCGTGATTAAGCACATCGCGCAGATAGCCCATCGCATTCGTGTCACCGGGGCGCACGTGCAGCGCAAAATACGCGGTCGCCGAGGGGCTGTGCCCCACCGAGCCGTTCGCCTCTTGCAAATTGTCGATATCCAGCAAGTGCTGGCCGTCCGGCCCGGCCATCTCGGCGGAGAACGCGACCGTCACATGACGGTTGATCATGCCGTCCGGCAGCGCGGCGAGTTTAGCGGTGCGGTAGCGTTCCAGCTTGTCCAGCGCGCTGCCGTGTCCGTTCTCGATCAGCCCGGCGTCGTGCGCTTCGCGCATCAGCGTGGGCACGATCATCTCGAAGCCGATGGTCGCCCCGGCGGGATCGGCCAGCAGGCCGTTGGTGATCGTTTTCAGCGACACCTGGGCGCGTTCCCAGCGCTGCTTGTCAAACGGCCTGCCGTACTTCTTGAGCGCCGTCATCGCCGCCAGCGTCGAGATCAGGCGGTCGTGGTAGTAGCGCGGGTTTTCCGTGCCCCAGGTGCCATCGGGTAACTGGTTGGCGCGCAGCCATTCCAGCGCACGTTCGCCGATCTCGCGGTCCTGGTCGATCAGCCGCGCAACCCAGGCGGTATCGTAGGCCGTGTTGAGGATGCGCCCGTAACCGATATTCTTGAGCAGTTGGTGGATGGACCTCTGTAAATAGTTGGTATCAATCACGGTCTGTCTGTCCAAACCCCGGTGGTAACTTCACATGCGGCAGCGGGTACCAGTAGCCCCCGCGCGGCTGCCGGGCACCAATGCCCAATGTGCGATCCTGGTTGGCGTGGTAGAAGGCGCGCATCAGCGCCCAGTCTTCCGCGCCCATCGCGCTGTATTCCGCGTCGCCGGGACGCGCGTACAGGTGGTCAAACAGGATTTCGCGCAGTTGGTGCGCGCTGAGATACGGCGACGGACTGACCGTAAAATACAGGTCCTCTTCGCCAGTCGCCACCAGCGGCATATCGAACGCGGCGAACCTGTCGAAGCCGATGAAAAAATTCACCGGCGGGACGTATTCCCCGTAGTACAGTTCGACCAGGGCGCGCTTATCCGGCACGCGCCCGTGCTCGCCGTGATACTGTACGGCGAGCTGCGCGATATTCTCGGCGGCGTCGTTACCGAACAGCCCGATGAACAAGCGGTGGCGCGTGTGCGCCTGCGTGCGTGCGGTGAGATCGTCGAACAGGTCGCACAGGTGCGCGTGCGGCGTGCCGCCGAAGTAACGCCGGTAATCACCGTAAAAGCGCACGCGCACATCATATTCGCGGTAGAAGTTCAGGAACCGCTCATGCGTGGCGAGCCGGGCCAGCCCATCCGCCGCGATGCTGATGTACTCATCGCCGCGTTCCAGCAGGTCCGGCCCGAAAGCGGGAGTCAGCAGGTAGTCGATGCCGTGATCGAAAATCAGCTTGTACAGGTCGATATGCCGCTGCTCCACCACGTCGAGATACGCTTGCAGCATGTCCGCGCTGTCGTCGGGCGGGTGTTCCAGCAGAAACCAGCGCCGCGTGCCGTTGATCGGGAAGACGCACACCAACGGCCCGGCGGCACGCATCCGTACAGCAAGTTCTGAGATCGGTAAGCCCAGGAATGTGTCGATATTCACGTTTTCTCGCTTTTTTCGATGACCGGCGGGTGGTGCCGGTCAGGTGCAAACCCGTATGCTTGTGCAGCCTGCCACGAAAGGCAAACTATGCTTAGACTACAATATAACGTGTGGCTAACAAACCCGCCCGCAAAAAATTCATGAATTATCCACAAAGTCGTAAGCTGCGACCATGCTACCTTTAGCATACGTCAATTTATCCTTATTTTGAATAGCCCGGTAGACCTAATCCTGGGGGCAAACGTCACGTTGGCGTGTGCGGGCAGTTGTGGGAGTATATGCGCCGGGGTGGATACGCAGGTAGAGGGTTCCACCCCGGCGCGTGGATCATGATGGGGTCAGTCCTGGGGAACGGGCAGCGTCACGCGCGGCCAACCGTCCGCGCCGGTGGTGAGCGCCCCACCCTCGGCACGGAGCGCGCGTGTTTCGCCCGGTGGCAGAATGAACGTGATCGCGTCATAGGGCAGTGCATAACCGCGCTGATTCAGGCGGATCGCGGGGGCGACCGCATCCGGCGTGGCGATGACTTCCAGCGTCACGGTGCTGTATTCCCCGCGCTGGTAGCCCAGGCTAACGCCGTCGTCTTCGATCAACGTGAACTGCGCCCGCCCGCTGCCCGCTGGCGGAATGATCACGGCCTCGCGCACATCGTCCGGCGCGGCCCCAACGTGACGCATGGCTTTACCCAGCGGCACGATGCCGCCCGCCCGCACAAACAGCGGGATACGTTCCAGCGGCGCGGCGGCTTCGACCGTCTGACCACCGGCGAAGCGCTCGCCGGTGTAGAAGTCGGCCCAGTCTGTGCCGGCGGGCAGGTAGACGCTGCGCGACCGCGCGCCCGGTTCCCACACCGACGCGACCAGCAGGTTCGGCCCCAGCATGAAATCAAACGATTCGGTATGTGTGCGCACGTCGTGCGGGAACTCGTACACCAGCGGGCGGATCACCGGGTGGCCGGTCTGCGCCATCTCGAACAGCAGCGTATACAGGTACGGGATCAGCCGGTAGCGGAAGCGGATCGCGTCGCGCACCAGCGGCAGGATGTCGGGATACATCCAGGGTTCGTTCACCGTGCCGTCGCTGTTCCACGAGTGGATCGTGAATCGCGGGTGGAAAATGCCGTTCTGTACCCAGCGCAGGAACAGCTCCGGCTCCGGCTTCGGCCCGGCAAACCCGCCCACGTCGTGCCCGCAGTTGGGCATCCCGGAGAGGCTCTGTCCCAGGCCCATCGGGATGTTCCATTTCAGCGTGTGCCACGAGGTCGCATTGTCGCCGGACCACGTTTGCGCGTACCGCTGGATGCCCGGCGCGCCGGAGCGCGTCAGCAGGAACGGGCGTTGGTCGGGGGCATG
>CAZMNL010000055.1:8026-12085 GCA_964567525.1 uncultured Anaerolineaceae bacterium | reverse complement strand
TATCAAGCGGGCGTGCTGCTGATGGACGAGCCGCTGAGTAATCTCGATGCGCTGCTGCGCCTGGAAATGCGCGCTGAACTCAAGCGCCTGCTCAACGAAATCCGCGCCACCACGATCTATGTGACGCACGACCAGATCGAGGCGCTGAGCATGGGCGACCGTATCGCAGTGATGAACCAGGGGGGTATCTTGCAGTTTGACCCGCCCACGAAAGTTTACGATATACCCGCTGACCAGTTCGTCGCCGGGTTCATTGGCACACCGCCGATGAATTTCCTTGAGGGGCAGGTCCGGCGCGAAAATGGCGCGATCCAGGTATACATCGGCGACTTCGCCGTCCAGCCAATCCCGGAGATGATCGAGATTCTGGAACAGTATGATGGCAAGCCAATTGTCGTCGGCATCCGCGCGGAGAACACGGAAGCGCTCAGCCAACCGTCAGATGATGCGCTCGAAGTGACGGTGCTGGTCGTCGAGCCGTTGGGATCGCAAAATCTGCTCACGATCCAGATCGGTGGCGATATCATCAAAGTTTCTACGCATCCCGACTTTCCCGCCGTGATGAATCGCAAAATCTGGATTCGCTTCCCCAGCGATAAAATCCGCTGGATTGACCGTGACACCGGGAAATCGTTAGTCCCGGACCTGGAAAAGCTGGTCGCTTCGTGATGCCTCTGGAAAATGCCGAACCGCTCGATCCGTCCAGGGGCGTCAAACCCCTGGACTTTGGTTGGGACGGCGTGACCGGCAGTGTGGACGCTGACGGGCGCATGATTGCGGTCAACGTGCCGCACCCGCAGCACGGTTATGCGACACTTTCCGCCGCCGTGCCATTCACCGAAGGGCAGCGTTATAACGCTGCGGCGGTGCGCGCTTACCGCGCAGGGTTGGCGGCGCTGGCGGGTTTCGGCCCGCAGTTTGAGCGCGCACCGGCACAGCGTGCCGCATTTCTGCTGGACGACGCGATCCCGCATGTGCGGCTGGCGTTCGCCGATGGAAACACCGCCCACAGCACGACGTTTGCACACGCGGGCGGCGCGCTGCAAATCTGGCAGATCGACGGTGCGGCTCCACAGTGGCGCGGGGATTTGTCGTTGCAGCGCTGCGCGTATACGCAGCTTACCGAGGGTGGCCCGCTGCCCATGCCGGATGCGCTTAATCACCTGCGCGTGATCGATGGTGTGCTGGTGTTTGAGAATCCCGCGCTGCCCCTGGCCGCAGCGGTGACCGGGCTGCCGTTTGGCGCGATGCCGGAAATACAGTCACATACACTGATCCCGGTTAAAGTAGACGGACAGTCGGGCATGACAGTGCTGGCGTTCGGCTTTGGGCCGGACGCACACACTGCGCGTGAGCACGCGCTGGCCCTGCTGCAAGCGGACGTACACGCGGCGCTGGACGAACAGCGCTGCGCGTGGCGCGCGCTGCTGGATAATCTGCCGGATCGACTGGTCCGGCGCGGGCTGGTATACGGGCGCGAACTGGCCGTCCCGGTGGGCGAATCCGCGTGCATCCTGACCGATCACATGCTGCTGCCGCTGTCCTGGAACCGGGATGCGTATTACGTCGCGCGCGCCTTTCTGATCGCGCCCGCCGCCCGGCGTGACGCAGCGCTGCACGATATCGTGCGCCGCCACCTGCTGTGGATGTTCGAAACCGCCGAACGTCCCGGCGGCATCTGGGGGCGCTGTTACACCGCCAACGGCACGGTGAAAGACTGCGCCTACCAGCTTGACCAGCAGCTTTTCCCGCTGCTGGAGCTGGCGGATTACGTCGAGACGACCGGCGACCGCGCTACGCTGGACCGGCTGACGCCCCATCTCCGCCCGCTGCTCGATTTGCTGCTGGCATATAAAATGCCGGACTCCTGGTTATTTCCCACCGACGAAACGCCCGCCGATGACCCGGTGACGCTGCCTTACCACCTGTCGAGCCACATTTTGCTGTGGTATACGCTGCGCCGCATGCACACGGTAGGGCTGGGCGATCTGCTGGCGGGTTTTGAGGGGCTGACGCAGGACGCGATTAACGCGCAGTTCATCGCGCCACACCACGGACAGCGTCTCTACGCTTACGCGGTGGATGCACAGGGCGCGTATCGCTTCTATCACGATGCGAATGATATCCCATTCGTGCTGGCTCCTGCATGGGGATTCGTGCCCGCTGATGACGTGGTATGGCGCGCAACGGTAGATTTTGCGTTCTCGCAGGCCAACCGGGATGGATACTACACCTCCGGCCTGGGATCGGTGCATACGCCTGCACCCTGGCCGCTGGGCGGCGTGCAAGACCTGATCGTCGCGCGGGCAACCGGCGATTCCGCGCGTGCCGCCGTCGCGCTGGACCGGCTGCGCCAACAAGCGCAGTGGGACGGCGCGCTGCCGGAAGCATACCACCCGGAAACGCATGCGGTCGTATCGCGGCACTGGTTCGCGTGGCCGAATGCGGCGCTGGCCTGCGCCCTGCTGGGTGCGTTTGACGACACAGCACCATAACCGCGCATCTGTCGTCCGGTGATGCGCGTTCTCATTATTTCCACACGAGATATATCAACGGGGCCGGCGGCGGCCCCGTTTTTGTGTTTGCGTCATTCTTCATCAAAATGACTGTCATTTGCACTCCGAGCATATCAATTGTATTGCATCAAATGGTACGGTGCGTTATGCTAAAGTGCATGATTAACGACCCATTATACTTTTGGGAGATTGGACTGCACATGTTAAAAAACGCGCTCAAACTATTCGTTATGCTCGCGCTGCTGCTGACCTTTGCAGGGCCGAGCGCCATCGCGCAGGATGATCCGCAGCGCCTGATCCTGGCGACCACCACCAGCACCTACGATTCGGGGCTGTTGGATTACATCCTGCCGGACTTCGAGGCCACCTATAACGCTGAGGTGGACGTGATCTCGGTCGGGACCGGGCAGGCGTTGGCGCTGGGTGAGAGCGGCGACGCGGATGTGCTGCTGGTCCATGCGCGGGCGCGTGAAGATGCGTTCGTGGGAGCTGGACACGGCCTGATCCGCTATGACGTGATGTATAACGATTTCGTCATCGTCGGGCCAAGCGACGATCCGGCGGGCGTGAGCGGCATGGAATCCGCTACCGAGGCGCTGGCGATGATCGCCGGTGCGGAAGTGGTCTTCGTTTCGCGCGGGGATGACAGCGGCACACACACCAAAGAACTCAGCCTTTGGGCCGCCGCAGAAATTGACCCCGAAGGCAATTGGTACATTTCGGCGGGGCAGGGCATGGGCGCTGTGATCACCATGGCGGAAGAGTTGGGCGCGTATACGCTCAGCGACCGCGCAACCTACGCCGCACGCAAGGCCGTAGGGTTGGGCCTTGAGGTGCTGGTCGCAGGCGATCCGCTGTTGTTCAACCCCTACGGCGTGATCCCGGTCAACCCGGACACACACCCGCAGGTTAACGCAGAACTGGCGCAGGCGTTCGCGCACTGGATCATCTCGCTGCCCACGCAAGACCTGATCGCCGGTTACGAGCGCGACGGCAGCCCGCTGTTTACACCCGATTCTGTCCCCTACCGGGTGGCGCATCGCTAGCGGACCAGCGCCGCACGACATCATATGCTCGATGAGCGCTGTCTGTGGTTGGAGATCGCGCTCATCCATTGCCTGCACACTGCGGAGGTGAGCCATTCAGACCATTGTCGAGGCGCTGCGAGAAGCGCTGCGTTTGATCTTTTCGCTGGACCCGACCGTGATCGAAATCGCGCTGCGCTCCCTGCACGTGACCGCAGCCGCACTCGCCATCAGTACCGTGTTGGGTATCCCGGTTGGCGCGTGGCTCGCGCTGACGCACTTCCCCGGTAAGCGGGTGCTCACGGCCTTTATTTATACCGGTATGGGGCTGCCGCCGGTGGTAGTGGGCCTGGTGGTGTTCCTGTTTCTTTCGCGCAGCGGCCCGTTTGGGGATCTGCGCTGGTTGTTCACGATCAACGCGATGATCATCGCGCAGGTGATCATTGCAACGCCGCTGGTGGTCGGCGTGACGATGAGCAGCGTTGAAAAAGGGTTATTTTTCATAACTTTCTCCTTTT
>CAZMNL010000055.1:2268-8016 GCA_964567525.1 uncultured Anaerolineaceae bacterium | reverse complement strand
GCAGCGTTGCGGGAGTCGATCCGGGGCTGCGCCCGCAGATGCGCGCGCTCGGTGCGACGCGCTGGCAGACGACCTGGGCGCAGTTATTCGAAGCGCGCTTCGGCGTAATCGTCGGCATCGTGGCCGGGTTCGGCTCGATCATCTCGGAAGTGGGCGCGGTGATGCTGGTCGGCGGCAATATTGCCGGGCGCACGCGCGTGCTGACCACCGCTATTGTGCTCGAAACGCGCCAGGGTGAGTTCGATTTTGCGCTGGCGCTCGGCATCATCCTGCTATCTATCTCATTCGTGGCAAACGCGCTGCTGGTTGCGTTACAAGCCCGGTCAGGTGCCCGGATATGACAATCTACACGGTAAACAACCTGCTGCACCAGTACGGTAAGCGTACCGTGTTGCAAATTGACTCGCTGCAAGTCGAACGTGGCGAATTCTTCGCGCTGGTGGGTCCCAGCGGCGCGGGCAAAAGCACGCTGCTGCGCTTGATGGGACTGCTCGAAACGCCCATGCGCGGCGAAGTCTCGCTGCACCTGAACGCGCATCCGGTGAATGCGAACACCGCATCGATTGCCGACCGGCGGCAGCTTACGATGGTTTTTCAGCGCCCGGTGCTGCTCTCGCGCAGTGTGCGCGCCAATGTGGCGTTTGGGCTGCGGCTTCGCGGTAAGCGCAACCACAGCGATCAGATCGAACAAACGTTAAAGCGTGTATCATTGGCGCACCTGGTGGACGCGAAAGCGCACACGCTCTCCGGCGGGGAAATGCAGCGTGTCGCGGTGGCGCGCGCGCTGGTGCTGGAACCGCAGGTCCTGCTGTTGGACGAACCTACCGCCAACCTGGACCCGTATAACGTGCGCCTGATCGAAGACCTCGTCCGCGAGCAGCACCGCGACTACGGCACGACGATCATTATGGTGACGCATAACGTCTTCCAGGCACAGCGCCTGGCGACACGGGTCGGCCTGATCCTGGACAGCGAACTGGTCGAAGTCGCGCCCACTGAGCAGTTTTTCAACGCGCCCAGCGATCCGCGTGCCAGGGCGTTTGTACAGGGCGACCTGGTTTATTAGGCGCGGCCCGGATCACGGATTGACCCTGTCGATCAGCGCTTCCAGGTAGCGCGATTTCAACTGCTGCTGTGCCAGCGTGCGCTTGACCGGCGGCAGCCGCAGAATCGCGCCTAATACCGCCGCCATCGCACGGTGACTCCACAGCGTGCGGCGGTCGAAGATCAGGTCCTGCAATTGCCCGCGCTCGGTGGCCGCCAGCACGACACGGTGCGCGAAGGTCAGCGGCGTGATCACGCGCTCGGCGCGCGCACGCATGGTGATACCCCCCGTGTCGCACACGCGCGCACAGACTCCGCACCCCAGGCAAATATCCGCGTTGACCCTGGCCTGCTTCTGCTTCGGTTTAGCCGGGTTGTGTGCAGAAACCAGCGCCATCGCCTCAACCGGGCAAACGTTCACGCATTGGCCGCAGCCGGTGCAGTCTTCTGCGCTGACTTCGGGCAGGTAGTTGGAAGTGTGTATCGGGTTTGCCGGGGCAAAGCGCCGCGCGGCGGCCAGCGCCTCGCAGCAGCAGCCGCAGCAGTTGCAGATGAAGTTCACACCCTTGCGCGCGTTATCGCCGAACTGAACCAGGTTATGCGCGTAAGCCTCTTGCAGCAGGTCCAGCCCTTCGGCGGCATCCACAGGGCGGGCATGGCCGTACCGCGCGAGGCCCTCGGCGGTGGCGTCGAAGGTCAGGCAGATATCCATCGGCGCGTCACACGCCTGATCGATGTGCTGCATCTTGTGGCGGCAGTAGCACATACTCACGCCGATGAACTTTGCGCCCCGGATCACCTCGCTGGCGCGTTCGTAGTCGAAGACCGCCACGCCGGGCGGGATCACGTCCTCGTTGATCAGGATACGCCCTAACTGCGTTTCGCCGCCCTCGAACATGTGCCGGAAGAAGTCCGGCTCCAGCGCGCAATACTGGTGATACAACTCAGCGAGTAGTTTCTGGTCGATATCGTTGCGCACGCGCATCATCGAAAACTCGAAAAAGCCCGCCATCGGCGGTGGCAGCGTGAACAGCACGCGCCCGTCGTCGTGATGGTTATCGACCAGCAGCGCGCGGCTCGCCAGCCCATCGAGTACCGCGCGTGCCTGGGAGGGTGGCATATCCCAGATGCGCGTGGCATCCTGTGCGCTGAAGGGCTGGATCGGTAACTGCGCGACCAGGGACGCCTCGCGTTCGCTAAACAGCATCTTTAGAATGCTGTACAGCGTCTCGGTAGGGGCGGCCCCCTGCGGAAAACGATTCAGACGCTCAACCAGCCGGTTGTATGCGGTGGGATGTGCGCCATTAGCTGAAACCGTCATGCCCTCCCCCTTACTCATAAAACCGTTTGTGCAAAATTACTCAATCTACTGTTACTATACCGCAACTGTGCAGCGCGCGCTGAGTAAATCACCGCCCGGAATGATCAACCCCCTGTAAAGCCGGTGTTCCGTGCTATACTACACCGGGTATTGCAAGGGGCAGAGGGGGAGTCGCCAACCTATGACCGTTGAGATTGGTCTGTTTCTGGCGCTGTTTGGCGTGGCGCTGGTACTGTTCACCTTTGAATGGTTCGCGGCAGATGTGACCGCCCTGGGCCTGATGCTGGCGCTGGTGATCTTTGGACTGCTGGAACCCGCCGAAGCTTTTGCTGGGTTCGGCAGCGAAACCGTACTGATGATCCTCGGTTTGCTGATTCTGACGGAGACGCTAAGCAGCACCGGGTTGATCGATCTGGCCGGACAGTATATGCTCACCGTCGTGGGCGAAAGACCGCGCCGTTTGCGGCTGGCAATGCTGGTCGCGCCCGCCGTGATGAGCGCTTTTATCAGCAATACCGCCTCAGCAGCGTTTTTTCTGCCAATTGTGTTAGGGCTGGCAAAACGCATTCACATCAGTTCGTCCAAACTGCTGATGCCGCTGGCGTTTTCCGCGATCCTGGCCGGATCGACGACGTTTATCGGCACATCGACTAATCTTGTTGTCAGCGGTCTGATGCAGCAGCACGGTATGGCCCCGCTGAGCATGTTCGAACTGACCCCCGTCGGGCTGCCGATCCTGGTGGCCGGGTTGCTCTACATGGGGCTGATCGGGCTGCGCCTGATCCCGGCACGGGCAGGCATTACCGACGACGACTCGCCCTTTGACACCGATCTCTACTTCACCGAACTGCGCATTCCCGAAGGCTCGCCCGCGATTGGGCGCACGATTGAAGACTCGGTGCTGATGAGCGATCTCCAGTTGGGGATCGTCCAGGTGCAGCGCGGCGACCGGTCGCTGAAACCACTGGCCGAAACGGTGTTACAGGCCGGGGATAGGCTGTTGGTCGAAGGCTCGCGCGCGGATATGTTGCGGTTGCCCCAGCTCAGCGATGTGGAGATCAGCGGCAAAATCCAGGAACTCGATGCGTTTAGCAAACAAGGGGCAGCGCATACTGTTGAAGTTGTGCTGCTGCCGGGGTCGCCGCTGGTGGGACGCACGATCAAGGGGCTGCGGCTGCGGCAGCGCTTCCAGTTCCAGATTCTCGCCGTGCGCCGCGCGGGTGAGGTGCGCTATAGTCGCATTGGGCGCATGGTGTTTAATCTGGGCGATGTGCTGCTGGTTAACATTCCTGACGACAACCTGGGCCTGATGGAAAAAGAACGCTATTTCCGCGTGATGAACGTGCTCGAAACCCCTGCCGCGAACAACCATAATGCATGGCTCTCGCTGGCAATCTTTGTCAGCACACTGTTGGTCGCCATCACGGGCATTCTGCCGATCTCGGTGGCGGTGATGAGCGGCGCGCTGATCATGTTTCTGACCGGCTGTATCACGCCGGAAGAAGCCTACCGTAACATCCAGTGGAAGACGGTGATTCTAATCGGCAGTATGCTGGCGTTTGGGCGGGCCATGCAGCAGACCGGCACCGCGGATTATCTGGCTGCACATATCCTCGATCTGCCCGTCACGGACTCGCCGGTGCTGCTGCTGGCGGTGTTTTTTGTGCTGGCCGTGATCCTCACCCAGCCGATGTCGAACCAGGCGGCGGCGGCGGTGCTGGTGCCTATCGCGCTGCAAACGGCGGCGTTGCAGGGCTTCAACCCGCGCCCGTTTGCGATCACGATTGCGCTGGCGGCCAGCGCCTCGTTTATCACGCCACTGGAACCCGCCAGCGTAATTATCTATAATGCCGGGCGCTACAGGTTCATGGATTTCATTCGCGTGGGTGGTCTGCTGACGCTGGTGATCTTTGTGATCGTGATCACACTTGTGCCGCTGGTCTGGACGCTGCAATAATTTTCTGTACAGCCCTTGAAATCGCCCGCATGCGCGCGTATACTGGTTCCGGTGACTGGCCCCCGTAGCTCAGAGGATAGAGCGCAGGTTTCCTAAACCTGGCGTCGGCGGTTCGAATCCGTCCGGGGGTATCTGCATCTAAAAACCTATAGCGGCAAGTCTTTTGAAGGCGGGGGCTGGCAGGCTGCCGTCTTTTGCGTTGAGGAGCAAACATACTATGCGGCGACAGTGGATTGTATTAACGGTGATTTTGCTGGCGGTGCTGGGTCTGGCTGCCTGCGGCAGTGATGATCCTGACAAGGAAATCACGACTGGGGCGGAACTGCTGCGCGTGACTTTTGACGCGCCCGACGACTGGGAAACCGGGCGTTTTCCCGCCGATACGGATGATCCCGCCGCCGAACTGGTGATCGACGAGGGACGCTACCAGGTCAATTACCGTGCGGATCGCAGCGCCTCGCTGACCTGGGGCGCAGGCGGTGAGGCGTATGAGGATGTCGTGATCGAGGTTGATATCGAACAACTTGGCGGCACGGACGATAACCTTTACGGTGTGGTGTGCCGGTTCGTAGAAAATGACGACGGCAGCGCCAGCGGCTACGCGCTGCTGATCAGCGGCGATGGACACTACGGCATCGCGGACCTGTCGCGCCGCAGCCTGGACTTTATCCTCGAATGGCACCAGTCCGACGCGATTAAGCAGGGGCAGGCGCAGAATACGCTGCGCGCGGTGTGTGTGGATGATTACCTCGCGGTGTATGCCAACGGCGAATTTCTCGGCGACGTGCGCAGCGACGATTATCAGCGCGCGGGACAGGTGGCGCTGGTGATTGGCACGACCGGGAATCAAACGGTCAGCGTGGCCTTTGATAACCTGACCGTCTACGAAGGCACGTTCGGCGACTGAGCAACCTGCACACTGCAAATGCCCTCCCGCAGCAAAAATCGTGATCAACTATACACACCTCGCGCGCGCGTCTGGCGCTACACTGGGTCGGGATGAACCTGATCCGGTAATGGTTGGCGCACGTCTTGCCGCGCGCCGCAAAAAGAACTTCTTTGGAAAGGACGATATGCGCGAATTTATCAATGGTGCAGACGCTATCGCGCGGGGTGCGCTGGATGCCGGGTGTAACTTCTTTGCCGGGTATCCGATCACGCCTGCGACGCCGATTCTGCTGCACATGATCAAGGAACTGCCCAAAGTGGGCGGCGTGGCGATCCAGGGTGAGGACGAGATCGCGTCGATTGGCTTCTGCGCGGGCGCGGCGATGACCGGCGCGCGCGCCATGACCGCGACCAGCGGCCCCGGCATCAGCCTCTACAGCGAAACGATTGGGCTGGCGATTATGGGCGAAGTGCCGCTGGTGATCGTCAACGTGCAGCGCATGGGTCCGGCGACCGGTGGCGCGACCACCGTCGCCCA
>CAZMNL010000055.1:0-2258 GCA_964567525.1 uncultured Anaerolineaceae bacterium | reverse complement strand
CATGCGCTGGGGCACGTCGGGCGGCTACCCGGTGATCGTGCTGGCTCCTGGCAGCGTTGCCGAATGCTACAACCTGACGCGCCGCGCCTTCGATCTCGCGGAGCGCTTCCGCGTGCCGGTCTTCCTGGCGACGGACAAAGAGACGGTCGCTTCCAGCGCGACGGTGGACCTGGCGGATTACGAAGATATCCCGGTGCGCGAGCGCGCGCTGACCTCCGATAACGGCACGTTTACGTCGTTCCGCTTTCATCCCGCGGGTGCCGTGCCGCCGATGGCGCATTACGGTGGCGCGCATATCGTGCGCTTTACGGCGTCCTCGCACGACGAGCGCGGCTATCTGACCAAAAACGCCGCAACGGTGGGCGCGCTGAACGCGCATCTTGCCGCCAAGATCGACGATCACGCCGATGAAATCGCGCTGGTCGCGGCTGATATCCAGCCGGGCGCGGATACGCTAATCCTGAGCTACGGCATTACCGCGCGTTCGGCCTGCGAAGCCGTGCAGATCGCGCGGCGCGACGGGCACGCCGTCTCGCTGCTGACGATATATTCGCTGTGGCCCGTGCCCGAAAGCGCGATTCGCGCGGCGCTGGACGGCGTCCGGCGCGTGGTCGTGGCCGAACTCAACAGCGGGCTGTATCGCCGCGAGATCGAGCGCCTGGCTTGCGGTGCGGTGGAGGTCGCGGGGGCCACGCGCATCGACGGCGAATTGCTCTCCCCGCACGATATCCTGACACAAGGGGGCCAGCTATGACGGTCGCGGAACAGCCAACCTACAGCACCTACATTGACGAAAACACCCTGCCGTTTCCGTTTTGCCCCGGTTGCGGACACTCGCAGATTCTCAAGGCGCTGGATGAGGCGCTGGTCAGGCTGCAAATTGACCCGCATAAGCTGGTGCTCGTGACCGATATCGGCTGCCAGGGGTTATCCGATAAGTACTTCATCACCAATGCCTTTCACGGGCTGCACGGGCGCTCGGTGACGTATGCCAGTGGGATCAAGCTGATGGACCCCGATCTGCACGTGATCGTACTGATCGGTGATGGTGGCTGCGGCATCGGTGGGCATCACCTGTTAAACGCCGCACGGCGCAATATCGGCCTGACAGTGCTGGTGTTCAACAACTTCAACTTCGGCATGACGGGCGGCCAGCACTCCGCCACCACGCCGCCGGACGCGCTGACCGTAACCACGCTCACCGGCAACCTGGAACAGCCGCTCGATATTTGTGCGACGGTGGGCGTCAACGGGGCGGGCTTCGTCGCGCGCGCGACTGTCTTCGACAAGGCGCTGCCGGACCTGATCACAGACGCGATCCGGCATGAGGGCTTCGCGCTGCTCGATATCTGGGAACTGTGTACGGCGTATTTTGCGCCCGCCAACCAGTTTAAAAAGCGCTCGATTGACGAAACGCTGGACCGGCTCGGCTTTGAAACCGGCATCCTGTGGCAGTCCGAACGCTCCGAATACAGCCGCGCGTACCGGGAAATCGTCGCGGATCAGCGCGGCAAACCGACGCTCGCGCCGCGCCCGCTGGAAACACGTTATCAGAGCGACCTGTTCGCCCAGCAGGGCTGGGTGATCGCCGGGGCTGCCGGGCAGAAGATCGGTTCGGCGGCGGCGGCATTCTGCCGGGGCGCGATCCTGGCGGGGCTGTGGACCACGCAGCACAACGACTACCCGGTCACGGTCAAAACCGGGCATTCGGTCGCCGACGTGGTGCTCAGCCCGGAACCGATCCTGCACATGGGCATCAGCCGCCCGGATGTAATGCTGGTGCTGTTCCCGGAAGGGCTGGCGAAGGAACGCAAGCGGATTGCCCAGATGGATGCAGGCGCGACACTGTATATCGCGGCGGACCTGCTGCCGGTCGAGACACCCGCGCGCGTGGTGGCGCTGGATTTCGGCCCGGCGCGGCAACCTAAAGCCTATTGGACCCTGATGGCATTGGCGCGGCTGCTGCAAGAAACCGGGCTGTACCCGGTGACAGCGTTCCGCGAAGCGGTGGGTCACGCGAAAGCCTACGCTGAGCAGAATCTTGCGGCGATTGATGCCGCTGACAAGATCACGCTGACACCGGTAGAATAGCAGGTACCCGGTTCCGCGTTGTACCAACGAAAAACGCCCCCCGTGAAGTCTCGCGGGGGGCATTGGGTTTGTGTATGCGGTGCGCTTTAGTCGGCGTCCGCAGCCGCGTCGATGTTCTCTTCGACACGCTGGTCCTGCATGTGTGGGGGCAGATGCCCCTGCTCAAT
>CAZMNL010000054.1:0-12103 GCA_964567525.1 uncultured Anaerolineaceae bacterium | reverse complement strand
GCGGCTTTGTGATTGATATGGACGGGCATATCGTGACCAACAACCACGTGATCGAAAATGCCGAGTATATCGAGGTGACGTTTGTGGACGGCACGATTGCCGTTGCCAGGCTCATCGGGCGTGACCCGGATGCCGATCTCGCCGTGCTCAAGGTTGATCCGGCGGATGCTGCGCTGGTGCCGATCTCGTTTGCCGACTCAGCGCAGGTGTTTGTCGGGCAGCAGGTCTTCGCTATCGGTAGTCCGTTTGGGCAGGACTTTACGCTGACGACAGGTATTGTAAGCGCGCTGGAACGCAGCTTACGCAATGTGAACCAATTCAGTATTCCTGAGTTGATCCAGACCGACGCTGCGATCAATCCTGGCAACAGCGGCGGGCCACTGCTGGATTGGGATGGTAACGTGATCGGCGTCAATACCGCGATTCTGAGCCAGACGCGCAGCAATTCCGGGATTGGGTTCGCCATTCCATCGAATACGGTTCGCCGCATCGTTCCTTATCTGATTGAGGAAGGCAGCTTTGCGCATAGTTGGTTGGGGATTGCTGGCTCCACACTGCGTCCTGAACAGCGCGAAGCGATGGGGATGAGCGGTGATATTCAGGGCGTGTTGGTCAGCGATGTGTCGGCTAATGGCCCGGCAGCGTCCGCCGGTTTGATCGGGGCCAGCGGCCAGATTCAGACTCCTATCGGTCGGCTGCCGGTCAATGGCGATATTATCACGGCGGTCAACGGCGAGGATATCACCCAGATGAATGATCTGATCGCGTATCTGGATTCCCAGACTTTGCCGGGTGATACAATCATGCTGCAAGTCTGGCGCAGCGGTCAGGTCATTGATGTGCCGGTAATGCTGCGCGCGCGTCCGTAAGGGCGAATGTTGGTTGCAGCAAGAGAGTACGGCGAAAAACAACCGGGGCAAGCAACATTACGCTTGCCCCGGTTAAGAATCAACCAGAATACCGGTCCTGCCTAGCCCGCTGAGGCTGCGGTGGAGTATTCAACCGCAGCGTAAAGCAACACGCTCAGCGCGGTGAGTGCCAGGAAACCGAGCGCCGTCCCGAACAAGGTCAGGAACGGCAAGCCGACCACCAACCCCGTAATGATGTACGGCAGCATGGCGGGGAGCAGTGCGCTGGCGAGATAGTGGAAAATCTGTGCCAACGGACCCCCCTGGACAGGCTGCCTGGCATTCGAATCGCGTGCAATCTTCACACCGATCACCAGCCCAAACGCGGCTCCGATCAGTACAGCGATCATCCAGTCGCTCATCAAAAACTCCTCGCTGGTCTAGAACAGCGTGTAGATCAATGGGCCGCCACCGCTGGCCGAACCCAGCACAATCAACAGCGCGAACGCGATCAGGGCGACGATCATCGGGATCAGCCACCACATTTTCGCGGCCCACAGGAACACGAACAACTCGCCCACAATGCCGAAGCGGGTACGCATACCGCTTAACATGCCGGGTTTCTTCTGGGTGTTTGAGGTTTGCTCAGCCATTTTTTGTTCCTTACTTCTTGGCGTCTTTACCGACCAGGAATTGGCCCATCATCAACCAGTCGATACCGCTGTTGCTGAAGGTCCACCAGGCGTTGGCCGGGGTGCTTACGATAGGTTCGCCGCGCAGGTTAAACGAGGTGTTGATCAGGATCGGTACCCCGGTGGCCTCTCCGAAGCGGCGCACGAGTTCATAGTAACGGGGATTGGTATCCTTATCAATGGTTTGCAGCCGACCGGTCCCGCCTTCATGCGTGGTGGCCGGGGCCACATCGCGTTTATCTTCGGGCACCGGGCTGACCGCCAGCATAAAGCGCGGCAGGTGCGCGTTTTCCACGTCCGGATAGTCGAAGAATTCCGCTGCCCGGTCATTGGGGACCACCGGCGCGAAGGGGCGGAACGGCTCGCGGAATTTGATCTTGCTGTTGACGATCTCTTTCATCTCGGCGCGGCGTGGATCGGCCAGAATGCTGCGGTTGCCCAATGCGCGCGGTCCCCATTCAAAGCGGCCCTGGAACAAACCAATCACTTTCTGATCCATGATTTCGTCAACGACACGGTCCAGCAGGGCGTCGTCGTTTTCGAAATACTGGTAGGGGATCCCTTCGCTTTCCAGGAAGGCGCGGATCTCATCGTCGGAGTATTCCTGTCCATAGTAGGCGTGAGTCATGACCAGCTTGCGCGGTTGGCCCAGCACCAGGTGATAAGCCCACAGCGCCGCACCTAACGCGCCGCCGTCGTCACCGGCTGCGGGCTGGATGTAGATATCCTCGAAAGGCGTTTCCATCAGCAGCTTGTAGTTTGCCACGCTGTTCAGCGCCACACCGCCCGCCATCACCAGGTATTTCGCCTGGGTGCGCTTGTGCAGCGCGTTCGCCATGTTGATCAGCGCTTCTTCCGTGACAACTTGGATGCTCCGGGCGATATCGGCGTAATACTGGTTGCGCTCGACTCCCGGCTCATTGGCGCGGCTCGGCTCGCTGCGCGCGGTGAAGAATTCGTCGGAATGTACGCGCGGTTCACCAAATAATTTGATGAATTTGTCGTTGAAGCTGTTCGTCGCCGAATAGTGGTACGAGAAGTAATCCATATTGAGATGGAAACTGCCGTCGTCGTGCAGCGTGATCAGCTTTTTGACCTTGTCCACGTAGGTTGGGTCGCCATACGGGGACATACCCATAACCTTGTATTCGCCGTTGTTTACGCGGAAACCTAAAAACGCGGTGAAGGCGGAATACAGCAAACCGAGCGAGTGCGGGAAACGCTGCTCGGCAAACAGTTCGATGTTGTTCTGGCTGCCATCGGTGAAGCTGCCGCGCGCGTGACCTGTAGTCGTCGTGGTCCACTCGCCAACGCCATCAACAGTGATCACAGCCGCTTCTTCGTAAGGGGATGCAAAGAACGCGCTGGCTGCGTGCGACATGTGGTGGTCGCAAAATAGAATCTGGTCCGCGCGCACCCCGAGGTTTTGCTGTAGCAGACTCTTGATCCAGAACTTCTCACTCACGTAAGCTGTGACTGCTTCGCGCCAGAAATCCCACGAACGCGGAAATGTGTTGAGCGCGGTTTGCAGAATACGCCCGACTTTGACCATCGGTTTTTCGTAAAATACGACGTAATCAAGGTCCGCGCCGTTAATGCCGCCTTGTTCCAGGCAGAAGTTAATGGCGCGAGTCGGAAAGCTGCTGTCATGCTTTTTGCGTGTCAGGCGTTCTTCCATCGAGGCGGCGACCAACTCACCATCCCGTAGTAGAACAGCAGCCGAATCGTGATAAAAGCAGGAGACGCCGAGAATGTCCATAGAGCGTTTTTCTCTCAATCGGATACGATACGTGCGGGTGAGATAAGCCTGTCAAGTCTGTGCCGGCGGATCGTGACCGGTCGGGTTTGGCGTATGCAGCAGGTATGACCAGGGGGCGCAGCGTAGCAGGCAAATTGTGTTACAAAAATGATCAAAACTGCCGCTGCGCGTCCTCAACCGTGCTGCTCACCGGCGGACGTTCGATCCACCGTTTATTGATTTGACGTAGATGCAGCGGATCGCTAGAGAGGCGCGCAATCAAGGCGAACGGAGCGAAGATTGTGAAGTAAAACAGCACTGCAATTAAGCGTGCTTGAAAATCACCATACACTTCACCGATGATTGTCCAGCGTTTCCAGGCAAGTTGACCGATTTTAGCCAGCATATTCACCTTTGGGACGGCAAAAACTGTCGGGACATGATAAACCAGCGAGATTATACATATCATGCTTGGCTTGTCAATAACCAGGAAGGGGAATCGCTTCAAACCAGTACACAGCGGCGGAGGTTTTGCGAGGATTTTACCCTCGCGCTGCCACCAGGGACCACCGGCCCCAGTGTAAAATCTTCAACGTCGGACGCCCGCCGTCACGGCTTCACTACAGGCTACGCCAAGAAAATAATTACCCCATGCCCCACAACCCCTTCCCTCAGGGAAGGGGAGCAAAGGCCAACCCATTTGGGTGATTTACTTCCTGGATCAGCCTACAGTCACGATTGAAGCATCCCGTCCCGTTCATTTAACGGAGCGGGATGCTTTCAATCTGTGCTTTTGAGCGCCTCGAACCCCGATGCAATATCAAGCACTTCCTCTGTGATCGAGCTTTGGCGCATTCGGTGATACTGGCGGTTCAGTTCGTCCAGGCGTTCGCTGATATTCTTCTCCGCTGCCTGCATCGAGTCGAGACGGCTGGCATTCTCGCTCGCCAGCGATTCGACCATCGCGCGATACAGCGACACAAAGAAGTACTGCCGGATCAGGGCCAGAAACAGGTCAGACCATGCCATGCGATAGATTGGCAGAACGCGCGACTTCCATTGGCGCTGTTTTAACTGCTGAAGCCACAGCGGATCCACCGGCAGCAACCGCTGCACGGTTGGTTCATATGATGCGCCGCTACGCGGCGTGTTGTAGAATAACATGATGCGGTCAATCTGGTGTTCAGTGCGCCAGGTTTCCAACTGCAACAAAATGTCCTGCACCTTACTGGTTACACCGGACATCGAATTAGGAACCGGTAATTGTCGCTCAACCGGCTGGCCGAGATACTGGAATGTGATTGCGGCCAGTTGCCCCACGACCACCAGCGACCGCTTGCGCGGCTCGATGCCGGTTTGTTCCATCTGTTCAAGCGCGAACGAAGCTACCCGGTTGTTAAACTGGCCCACCATGCCTTGATCCGAGCCGAATACCACGGCCCCCAGCGTTTTTCCGGCGGGCGGATCGGTCAGGGTATCCGTGATAGCGTGATGGCGCAGCACGATATGCAGGCCTAACTCAACCGTTTCAAAATAAGTCGAAACTGCCTCGACCGACTCCTGGTATTGATGGATATTCACAGCAGCCAGCGATTTCATGGTCTTAGCAACTTGGTGCAGCTGCCTGGCGCTGTTAAGCTGTTCGCGCAGGGTCTCAAGTGTTTGCACGGTGATCTTCTCCGGTTAGCTCGGCGACGGCGGCGCGGATACTGTCGCGCAGTTTTTCACGATCATCCTGTGCCAGTTCGTGACCCTGTTGGATACGCTCGTAAAGTTCGGGCAGGTGTTCGCGTACCTGGTGGCGCACCCTGTTGGATGCTTCTTCGACCTGTTCCAAAGGCAGTTCGTCGTACAGGCCCTCGGTCACGGCGAACAATACGGCGATCTGTTCTGCCACTGGCATGGGCTGGTACTGGGGCTGTTTGAGTGCCTCGCGCACGCGCCGCCCGCGCGCAATCGTGCGCCGGGTTTCTTCATCCAGCCGCGTGCCAAACCGCGAGAAGGCTTCCAACTCTTCGAACTGCGAATAAGTCAGTCGTAGATCACCTGCGACCGCACGATACGCGGGAAACTGCGCGTTGCCTCCCACGCGCGACACCGAACGACCAATATCAACTGCCGGCAGAATGCCTCTTTGAAACAGGCCTGGTGACAGGTAAATCTGCCCATCGGTGATCGAGATCAAGTTGGTAGGGATGTAGGCAGAGATATTCTGCGCCTGGGTTTCGATGATCGGCAATGCCGTCAGCGAACCGCCGGATTTCAGGCGCGTGGCGCGTTCCAGTAGGCGCGAATGCACATAAAAAATATCGCCGGGATACGCTTCTCTTCCGGGGGGGCGGCGCAGCAGCAGCGACAGCTCGCGGTACGCGCGAGCGTGGCGCGTCAGGTCATCATATACGATCAGCACATCTTTCCCCTGGTGCATGAAATGTTCAGCAATGGCTGTCGCGGCGTAGGGGGCCAGAAATTGCAAACCGGGAGCCATATCGCCGGTAGCGACCACGACTGTTGTATAGTCCATGACACCTTGATCACGCAGGTCATTGATCAACTGGGTAACGGAACTGCTGCGCTGCCCAATCGAGCAGTACACACACAGTACGTTTTTGTTCCGCTGGTTGATGATCGTATCCAACGCAATTGCCGTCTTTCCGGTCTGGCGGTCGCCAACGATCAACTCGCGCTGTCCGCGCCCGATGGGGATCAGGGCATCAATGCTCTTGATCCCGGTTTGCAGCGGCTCAGCGACCGGCGCGCGGTCCATGATTGGATGGGCTGGCTGCTCAACGTGGCGACGTTCGTCTGTGTTGAGGGGGCCTCGTTCGTCCAGGGGATGCCCTACTGCGTTGATCACGCGCCCCAGGAGCTGCTCACCGACGGGGATATCAGCAACGCGAAAAGTTCGCTGTACCTGCATACCGGACTGCAAGCCCTCACCGCTACCTAACAGAACCACACCGGTATCATAGCGGCCCAGGCTCAACGCCATGCCCAACAGCCCATTAGGGAACCGTACCAGCTCATCAGACTGCACGCTGGGCAGCCCACTGACGCGGGCAATGCCGCTTCCGATGGATGTGATCCGACCCAACTCGCGTACAACCAGGGAGGCTTCGTGTTTTTCCAGGACACGCTCGAACGCTGCAAGCGAATCATCAAGCACGCTTGCCAGGTCTTTTGAAACCATCACCGATTTTCCCCTTGTACCATGTTAACCTTTTCTTCACCCGCGTCCTGATCCGTCGTATTCGTTTCAGCGTCCGTTTGCGTTTCCTGCTCTTTGGATTCCGATATCGCGTACTCGTCGAGCAAGTCATCCAGGTTTTCTTGCAGTGTTTGCAAATAGTCGTGAATGTTCCAGCCGATCTGGCAGGAATCGGTGACGAGTGCTATCCCGCCGATCAGGTCTGAATCGGCCACATACCGCAGATTAACGCGGCCAAACTGCGCGTGGATCACGTCGTCAATGTGGTCACGCAGGGAGTCCGAGAGTTCGAATGCGCTGTGAAGTTCGATGAGCTGGTCCGAGTCGCGTAGGATTGGCGCGCATTGTTCGTCGTCCAATGATCTAATCTCGCTGGTGAAGCGCTTGACAAGCTGTGCCTGTAACTCAGTATCTGCCAGGTCACGCAGCACACGACGTGTCAACGTGAAGACTTCCTTGCTGACCTGGGTGCGCAACTGCCGCAAGAACATCTCTTTTTCGCGCTGAATAGCGCGCTGCCAGGCCGAACGCATGTCGTTAACTTCTTCGTGCGCCTGCTCGATCAAATCCTGGCGTTGCCGGTCCGCCTGCTGACGCGCATCGGTGAGCAGATTTTCGCGCACCTGTTCGAGTTCGCGCTGCTGGCTGCGATAGTTTTCGGCTTCTGTCGCGGCTTCTTGCTCTTTGCGCTGAGCGTCCTCAAGGCGCGAGGTTACGCGCTGCTCGCGTTGGTTCATGACTTCAATGATGGGTTTGTAGAGAAACAACCTCAGCAGGGCCACCAACACCAGGAAATTGACAATCTGTGCGCCGAAGGTAAACCAATCAATTTGCACCGTTTACACTCCTGCTTACGATAACATCTGATCCCAAAACGGGTTGAAGAAAATCAGGATCATGGCGAGCACAAAACAGTAAATCGCCACCGACTCGATCAGCGCCATACCTACAAACAATGTGCGGCTGATTGCGTTTGATTCGTCAGGCTGTTGGGCGATAGCCTGCAATGCCTGGGCCAGTGCGCGCCCCTCGGCAAATGCTGGCCCAATCGAGCCAATCGCCATCGTTAATCCCGAAACAATAATTGATACCATCCCAATGACAGTCGCGTCATCCACAGTAAAAGCTCCTTTCGTGACAGATTATCAGGTGGCCGTTTCGCTCGTGCCGGACGCGATATAGACCGTCGCCAGTGTAGCGAAGATATACGCCTGTATCTGGCCGATGATCAGTTCCAGGGCTTGCAGCACGGTGGGTAACAGCAGCGGGACAATCGATAGGATAATCCCGGCCAGAATACGCCCACTCATGATGTTGCCGAAGAGACGGATCGCCAGCGCGAATGTGCGCGAAATTTCCGACACGATGTTGAACGGCAGCATCAAGGGAGTTGGTTCAATGTAGTTTTTCAGATACCCCAGAAAACCACGGCTAGCGACGCCATACAGCGGTACTGCGACAAAAACGCACAGGGTCAGCGCCGCCGTCGTGGAGAGCGACCCGGTAGGTGCTTCGTAACCCGGCACAACACTCAGCAGGTTCGCCAGCGAGATGAATAGAAACAGCGTGCCAATGAACGGCAGGTAGCCGGATGGATCCTGCCCCGTAATGTCGCGGATTTGATCACGCATGATCGATACAACTGCTTCCAGGAAATTCTGCCAGCGCGACATCTCAGTTCCGCTGGACAGATTGCGTGTGATCATCCAAGACCCACCCACTAAAATTCCCATCACCACCCAGGTAAAGACCAGCGTGGCGTTGAGCGTGACCGGGCCAAGTTCATAGATGGTAATCTGATCAGGACTGAGTTCCATGTGATGAGGTCATCTCCTCGGATTTGGTATACGACGGCATCTCTGGATAGCCCAACGAACGTATCATGACCATGCGGGCTAGCATGAATCCAATGACCGCGATCAACAATCGCTCCCAGCGGCCCCAGGCCAACAGGTAGAAACCAGCCAGCGCGACCACAAGCCGTGTCATTGAACTAGCAAACAGAATTATGCCAGGGCGCTGCATGTGCTCAACGCGCCGGATTGTGATCCACAATCCGCTGAAAAAAAATACACCGATGATCAGACCGCCTAACAATGCGATCACGACCGATAACTCATTCATCATTGCGACTCTCTCTTTCGGCTTCAATGTACTGGCGCTCTTTGGAGATCCAGTACCACGCATTCACGCAGCCAATTACCAGTCCGACAAACATCAATGTCAGACGCCACGAAAAACTCACCGAGGTTGTGTTGTCGAGCCAGGTTCCCAGCAAAACACCGATCAAGGTTGGAATGACGATTGACCAACCTACCATGCCAAAGGTGCCTATTCCGAACCAGATACCGCCCCTGCCACCCTTGTTTTTTGCCAGGGCTTTACGGTGGGCTTTTTTTTCCACGTCGTTTATGAACTGTTCGCGGTGTTCGTCTTCAGTTTGTTGTTTTTTCGGCGACTGAGGCATGAGCTTACTCTCCTAACTCGATGAAGTAGCGCACCATGTCTGCCTGGAGATCGGCCAACGCGGAACGGGCCTTGCGCTCGCGTTCATCCAGTTCATGAAACTCATCCCGAACTACTTGTTGAAGTGTGCGCAAATCTTCCCCGCACATTGCCCGGTTCACCGAAACGAGTACATCAGCCGCGCGTTTGACCAGAATACCGTGGTCTACTGCCAGATGGATTTCCTGCTCGTCCATCGTTGTATAAGTCAGCAGGCCGGGTTCTATCGTCGTTACCAGGTCAATGTGGCGTGGCAGCAGTGTGAAGAACCCCATTCCCGATTCGGCGAAAATTTTTTGCACCTGCGCATCGATCAGCCGCCGGTCCGGTAACAGTACCTGTAATCTCATGCCGTATCCTCTGCTTCACCATCTTGCTCGACTTCATCAATGCCGCCAATCATATAGAGCGACCGCTCCGGATGTTCGGCAAATTCATCGTTGAGAATACGCTCGCAGCCGGTTAACGCATCTTGCAGCGGAACCGTCTTGCCTGGCGTGCCAATAAACTGTTCTGTGGTGTAAAACGGCTGTGTCAGGAACCGTTCCAAGCGGCGCGCACGATTAACTTTGCGCTGGTCCTCGCGTGAAAGCTCTTCCATCCCCAACATAGCAATGATGTCTTTCAAATCTTCGTATTCCGCCAGCGTTTCGCGCACGGTACGCGCCGTGCGGTAATGTCGCTCGCCCACCACGTGCGGGACCAACATCTCAGAATTAGAGCGCAGCGGATCAATCGCTGGGTACAACCCCTGGCTGGCACGGTCCCGCGAGAGCATAATCGACGCTGATAGGTGTGTGAAGGTGTGAATCACTGCTGGATCGGTAAAATCATCGGCGGGCACATACACCGCCTGTACTGACGTGATCGCGCCGGATGGCGTGCTGCTGATGCGATCTTCCAATTCGGCGAGTTCTGAACCGAGAGTCGGTTGATAACCGAGCCGCGAAGGAAGCTGCCCTAACAGCCCGGATACCTCGGAACCAGATTGGATGAAGCGAAAAATATTGTCGATCAACATCAATACGTCACGCTGGGCCACGTCGCGGAAATGTTCCGCAATGGTCAGCGCGGTATGCCCCACGCGGAAGCGTGCGCCGGGGGCCTCGTTCATCTGACCGAACACCAGTGCGGTATTTTCCAACACACCGGTTTCTTGCAGTTCTCGGTATAGTTCCTCCGCCTCGCGGGTGCGTTCGCCAATGCCACAGAAAACTCCCACACCCTGATATTGCCCGGCCACATTGTTGATCAATTCCATAATCAATACGGTCTTGCCCACACCAGCCCCACCAAACAAGCCCGCCTTGCCGCCGCGTTGAAGTGGAGCCAACACGTCAATCGCTTTAATGCCGGTTTCGAACGTTTCTTTCTGTGTGGTCTGCTGCGTGAGAGGCACCGGGCGCTGGCGAATCGAGCGGAAGGTATCGGTTTCAACTGGTCCTTGTCCGTCCATCACTTCGCCTAATACGTTAAATATCCGTCCCAATGTCACCTCTCCGACGGGCACCTGAATCGGTTGGCCGGTATCAATCACTTCATCACCACGCGCGATCCCCTGAGTGGAAGTTAGCGCAATGCAGCGGACACGGGTGTTGCTGAGATGCGAGAGCACCTCCAACGCCATGCTGCCGTCGGCAGACCGAATCTGGTTGTTGATCTCCGGCAGTTGATGGGAGAAGCGGACATCGACCACACTGCCTTCTACTGCGATGATCTGTCCGCGATTGTGACCCTCATGGGGTGCATCATGACGCATGCCATCCTTGCCCTTTATGGATGCCAAAGTGCTTCTCTCTCAAACTTAGAAACAAGATGTTATTAGTTAGCTTACGACAAATACCCATGTTCCACATGAGGCAGATCATTGATCCTGGGATAGGTCAGTTGGCCTATAGTAAGCAGATTCAGCGGGCAGACGAAATTTCAATGGGTGATGGTATGAGGGGGGTACAGCGTGGCCCAATATCCCAATGGGAGTTCAGACGCGGGGCACGCTGCCCATCCTGTGACAATCGGCACTTGCCGGGCCGGGGATACCTGCGGCATGATGTGAACAGGGTGCGCAGACTGTGTTCCCCTGCACGATGTTAAATAGTAGAGAGGTCATTTTCCGATGCCACCACAGCAGGATTTACCTTACCGCTTAAAAACATGCGCCAGCGAAACCCGCTGCGCGACCTGCCCACCGGAACGTGTCTGTGCCTGGGGATGTATTCAAGGTGCGGGCTATGAGGATATTGTGATCGGGGCCGTGCTGGAGCAAAGTCAGAGTTGGGCGCTGGAACGCACCGATGAACCCGGTTTGGAGACAACCAATCGCGCGTTGTGGGAAACCTTCAACGGCTGAATCATCCCTGACCGCTGAGCCGTTCCAATGCCACGCGCAAATCGGTTTCCTGCGGCAGCAGGGCCAATGCCCCGGTATAGAGTTCCATCGCGCGCGTGATCTGCTGGCTGCGTTCGGCGGCGCGTGCGGCAGCTTTCAGGCGCTCAATACCGCGTGCCGCGTGTCCCCCTGCGATCCAGTGATGCAGAATCCTCAGCGTGTGCCGGTCCGCTTCCGCGCCCGCCTGCAACCATTCCGCCGCCGCACGGTGCATTTTCTGGCGCTGGACGCGGTTCAGATTCTCATAGACGGTGGTTTGCGTCAGCCCGTGCCGGAAGCGGAACACCGTACCATCCGGCGTTTCGATAATGTCCGCCGCGATCAGTTCCCCTAACAGGTTTTCCAGGCGAATTTCGTCGAGGTCTTCCGCCAGCGCCAACACCCCCTGTACCGTAAACGCCTCACCGAGTACTGCCGCGCACTGTAATACCGTGCGTGCCTCCGCAGGCAGATGATCCACGCGGCTGATAATGATCGCGCGCACGTTGTCCGGCAGCGTGTCAATCTGCGCGCCGGTATTCAGTTCCGCCTGCCCATCAGCCACGCGCACGTGACCGTCATCGCGCAGCAGCCCCAACAGCGACTCGATAAACAGCGGGCGTCCGCTGGTGCGCCGCCAGACCAGCTCGCGCAGCCGGGGACCGGCCACCTGCACCCCCAGGACACGCGCGACTGTGTCGGCGGTTTCTGCTTCGCTCAGGTCGCTTATCGTGATCTTGCGCC